>JAZQDY010000039.1:0-8372 GCA_045547015.1 Eubacteriales bacterium
CGCCCTTCCGTCAGGCAGTGGGCGCACTTATACAGCACCCGGTTCAGCCCGTCCGCGCGGAATTTCTCCGTGATCTTCACGCCGTTTTCCTGCTGCCAGCGGAAATGATCGAAGGAAAACTCAGCCGCGAGCAGATCGTTCAGCTCTTCCACGGACATGGCGGCAATCTCCTCCGGAGAGAGCCGGTATTCCATCTCCGCCGTCACCGCAACCTTCCGCAGCTGCAGATTATTATACAGCGGATTCTGGGAAAACGCGCCCCGTGTGCGGATCATCACAAGCGGCACGCCCAGTTTTTTCAGGCATGCTCCCAACGATTCCGGCAAAGGCGTAGCCGTGCCGTCAAAGGAATAGCTTGCCTCCGGGAACATCAGAATCGACGTACGGTTTTTCCGCACGGCGTGGAGCATATCCCGGATCAGGGTCAGATCCGGCACGAATTTCTGCGTGGGAATACAGCCGATCTGCCGCATGAGCCTGTTTTTTCCCACAAATCCGTCCGACGTACAAACGATATTGAACGGACGGGGATAAATCATAGACGCGGCGATCTCCAGATCGATAAATGCCGAATGATTCATCAGATACAGGCACGGCTCGTCTTTGCCCAGTTTGTCCATGCCGATTTTTTTGAAAGAATGCTTCACCGGCAAAAGCGCCGCGTCGGACACCACCTTCAAAAGAGTACGGAACGCCATATGGGGGCGCAGCGGTTTTTTGTGCGGCGGCGGCTGTATGGCTGCCACCTCTTCGTAATTTGCCCGGGCGGTTTTGATCTTCATAAAAGGTCTTCCTCCATAGTGACTGGTCTGCCGTCACGGTTTTTACAGTATCATTATAACATACAATTCCGATTTCACAAGGGAGAAACGCGAAAAAACAGAATTTCCCGCAAAAAAATGGGCATTCGCCCCCATATTCTCTATTGACAAGCAGGAACGGGCGTGTTATAATATCTTTGTAAACCGATGAGCAGGATGAAGTACCCGGATGCGGTTCTGTCACAGAGAGCCGTGCATTGCTGGGAGCACGGTACAGAAAGATCCGAGGAATGGGCCTGCATAGGGCGAGCGGAAATGCAAGCCGGAGAGGACGCTCCGTTAGAAAAGGTCAGCGTATGACTGTACGCGTTGAGAGGGATGTTTTTCATCCAATCCGGGTGGCACCGCAGAATTTGTTTTCTGTCCCGGCAGATCACAGACGTGATTTGCCGGGTTTTTATTTTCAAATATTTTCCCCAAAAGGAGCAATGTATATGATTTTCAACAACGTAGATTTTGACACGTATTTCAAAAACTATCCCAATGAAGAAGGCTATTTCGGCAAGTACGGCGGCGTATTTATCTCCGACGAGCTGAAAGCCGCCATGGCAGAGATCACCGAGGCGTATTTCTCCATCTGCCAGTCCCGGAAATTCATCGCCGAGCTGCGCCGCGTCCGCAAGGAATTCCAGGGCCGTCCCACGCCCATCTCCCATCTGGAACGGCTGAGCAATTCTCTCGGCAACGTACAGCTGTATGCCAAACGCGAGGATCTGAACCACTCCGGCGCCCACAAGCTGAACCACTGCATGGGTGAGGCTCTGCTGGCGAAATACATGGGCAAAAAGAAAGTCATCGCCGAGACCGGTGCCGGTCAGCACGGCGTGGCTCTTGCCACCGCCGCCGCTTACTTTGGTCTGGAATGCGATATTTACATGGGCTCCGTGGACATCAAAAAGCAGGCACCCAACGTGGCGCGCATGAAGATTCTGGGCGCCAACGTGGTGGAAGTTACCCACGGCCTTGCTACACTGAAGGAAGCGGTGGATGCCGCTTTTGAAGCATACGCAAAGGAATACAAGGACTGCATCTACTGCATCGGCTCCGTGCTCGGTCCGCACCCCTTCCCCATGATGGTACGCGACTTCCAGCAGGTAGTAGGTATTGAGGCAAGAGAGCAGTTCCTCGAGATGACCGGTCATCTGCCGGACGTAATCACCGCCTGCGTAGGCGGCGGCTCCAACGCTGCCGGCTTCTTCTCCGGATTCCTCAACGATCCCGTCGAAATCTACGGCGTAGAGCCTCTCGGCCGCGGTAAAAAGCTGGGCGATCATGCTGCCAGCCTGCAGTACGGCACGGAGGGCATTATGCATGGTTTCAACAGCATCATGCTGAAGGATGAAAACGGCGAGCCCGCTCCGGTGTACTCCGTGGCAAGCGGTCTGGACTATCCGTCCTCCGGTCCCGAGCACGCATTCCTCCGTGATCTGGGCCGTGTAAAATATGACGTGGTAGACGACGAAGAAGCCGTAGACGCTTTTTTCAAACTGTCCCGACTGGAGGGTATCATCCCTGCCATCGAGAGCAGCCACGCCGTTGCCCATGCCATCCGTCTGGCAAAAACCATGAAGAACGGCTCCATCATCATCAACCTCTCCGGCCGCGGTGACAAGGATATGGATTATATCCTGGAGCACTACGGCAGGCGGTAAAAAAGGTAAGAAAGGTCGGCAGCCCGGCAGCCTTTCTTTTTATTTGCGTATATTACAGGGTGGAGCCAAAGTCGGTCACGATGGACTGACCGGTGATGGCACGGGACTCGTCGGATGCGAAGAACACCAGCATATTGGCTACGTCCTCCGGCATGCAGGGCTGTACCTTCAGATCGTTGTGCTTCATCATCTGTCCGAAAATGCTCATATCCAGATTGGCAGGATTCATGTCAGCCACCATGGGCGTCACGATGGTACCGGGGCACAGGGCGTTGCAGCGCACGTTCGTGCCGGCAAAGCGGAGTGCGGTATGCCGGGTCAGACCGATGATCGCCGCCTTGGATGCCACGTAAGCGGCACCGCCGCATCCCATCACGCCGGCAACGGAAGCCACGTTCACAATGGAGCCGTATCCGGTCTTTGCCATTTCCTTCGTAACCTCGCGGGTCATGCACATGGTACCCTTGGTGTTGATATCGATAACTCTGTCCATATCCTCATCCGTCACGCTGTCGATGGCCTTCAGACCGCTGTCCAAAACGCCGGCGTTGTTCACCAGCACGTCGATTTTTCCGAATTTTTCCATGGTTTCGGCAACTACGCGCTTGGCGTCCTCGGGTTTGGAGATATCGCTGACCACGGCAAGAACCTCGCCGCCGGCAGCCTTGATCTGATCGGCAACCTCCATGAGCTGTGCCTCCCGGCGGGCGGTGATAACCACCTTTGCCCCCTCGGCAGCAAATTTCATAGCGGCGGCGGCACCTACGCCGGAGTTACCGCCGGTGATAATCGCAACTTTTCCACTGAGACGATCCATTTTCTATTCCCCCAAAATATGTATTCATTCGTGCGCTTTCGCAAGCGCCGACACAGTATAGCATATTTTAGCACGGATGTCAAGAGTGGGAAAAGAAAATATTATTTCGGCATGAAATTGCTGTACATCAAAAAAGGACACCCGGGCGGGTGTCCTTTTTACCGTTTCATTCGGTCCGCAGCAGCGAATTTCCTTTTTTAACAAATCCGGCCGAAATGTACCAAAACGCGGAATACAACAGAATTTGGGCGATGACCCCCAGATAGGCGGTTTCATGGGCAGCCGACAGCATAGGAAACAGACTCTCCGCCTCCGTGCTTCCCAATGACTCTGCCATCATCTTTGCCACCTCCATTGTGATTGCCTCGGCCATTGCCCTTGCCTGTATCCCCTCCAGTACGGAATATCCGACCGCAAGCAGAACCGGCACTATGTACCACACAGCTGGGAAACGTTTCTTTTCCCAGCTCATCCGACCGTTTACAAACAGCAGCGCCAAAAGGTATATTAGTGCCTGTACAAACACAACCACAGCATTTACCGCCAGCGATTTTGTAAACAGGGAAGGCAAAAACATCCCCAACCATACCGTAACCGTGGAATACACATTGTCAAGAATCGGCAGCAGAAGAAGTCCCAACGAAAGAACGGTGACTGCCCCCCGAACGCTTCTGCTTCTTCCGCCCACGATAAACGCACACAGGCAGAACGTAAGATACGGAACAAAAACGACAGCTGCCGAAAATGTGCCGCCCAGCGCGCTTTGCAGAAGCGCCGCCGCCAGGCACACCGTGCCGAGCAGAATATATTTTTTCGAATGCGACATCGCATATCCTTCTTTCTGTTCTTTATTTCTGATACCTGTTCCACAGTTTTGCAAGAGTATTATCGGCGCGCTTCAGCGTTTCAAGATCTTCATCCACGTAGGCCCATTTGTACGCCTTGCGTGTATATCCCTTCATGCGCAAACAGATACTGCCCCCAAAAAGGTTGTATTCCTTTTCGGAGATATCCACCGTATCCGTCAGTGCATCATCTGTTAATTTCCCAACAAATCTACGAAATGCGACCCCGTTCTCCCCCCGGAAATATCCCAGCAGAAATATGTCTGCCGTATTCGGATCGCACGCAATGGCGCTTAAACACAGATTCGCATCCTCGTTCAATATACGGCGTCTTAAAGAAAAATCTTTGGTATCATATATGGAAAGTGCCGTTTTGCAGCTGTCCGTATGCCGTTCAATATTATAAAACGCCGTCCCATCCGGAGAAAAGCAGAAATTGTCGTCCTGACCGCCATCAATCTTGGAAAAGCGGAACTTTTTTATCAGCATCGGCGGATCAAGCGAATATACGCCCAGCCGCCCCTCTGTTGTCTTTACCACGAAAATATCCCCGCGGGGAGAGATCGCGGCAGTATACGCATACGGAAGATCCTTGAATCTTGCAAGCTGGGTGCCAGCTTTATCGTACAGATACACGCTCTGTCCGGTACACCCCACCGAATACTTCTCATTACCCACAAAACTCCAGAAATCCGGCATACTTATCCCCTTTCGATTCAGACGTATCGGGAAAAAACTGCAGCGTACCGGGAACCGAAGGTCACGGAGGTAATTTGTGAAAAAGGAATCTCCAGCGGCGTGTCCTGCCAAATGCCTTCCGCATCAAAGTCCCGGAAGGAAATTCTGTTTTTTCCTACCTTTTCAATACGCCCGATGGCAAACTCCTGCTCGTTCTCATCAAGGCTTTCCTTTTCGATGATTACGTTCACGTTCAACAGCTGCAAAGAGCAGAAGGTGCTGTACCAATCCGTCAGATCCAGCAGAGGGGGCGATACGCCCCTTAAAACATCTTCCGCTTTCAGTATTTCACTGTATTTGTCCTTTTTGATCTGCACTTTTGTCAAATCGCGAAAGCGGTACACAGAGAATCCGTCAAGGAGAAAATCATCCACATCTGCCGCAAGAAAAAGCCTGTCGCTCACCTGAAAAGGAAAACAGAAGCGAGGTGTCCCGTCATAGCGAAAGGTCATGCGGCACAATTCCTTTGTAAGAGACGCCGCCCGCACAATTTCTTTCATCTCCTGTTTTTTCATCGTGTATCCGTCCCTTTTTTCCGGTTGATCCCATCAGAACCAGCGCCGCTTCGCGGTCACCGTCTGTCCGTCCAGGGTTATGTAGCTGATGGATCTTCTGGAATCGAAGCCGGCTTCGATCCAGTGTCCGTCCACGCGCGCTTTCAGCGAATGATCGAATTCAACCACGCCTTCGTACTCAGCGTACACGTTTCCGTCAATCACAAGCTCATTGACCTTTTTTACTCTGCGGTAGGTAACGGTATGACCCAGCACCTGGGTCTCCAGCAGGGCTCTCGCCTTCACGGAAAGATCCGCCGGGCGAAGAATCGCGGAATCCGCCAGGGGCTCTTCCCCTTCCGGAATCTCTTCGGGCTGGGGCGCTTCGGCCTCCTCCGCCGGCATCTTTCTCAGTCTTGCCCAGGCATAGATACCAAGGGAAAGCGAAACGATCACCCAGATATGAATAGCCACGTCAATCAGGTTTGCCGGATCGGAAGACCAAAACAGTGCCATTGCCACCGTGTCAATCACAAAAATAACCAGGGCAAAAATCAGCCAGCCGCCCCGGTTCTTTCGGGAAAGGATCCAGCTGACAAAGTACATCGCCACCATAAGCAAAGCGATCGCCGCAAAGACGGCAAACCCGGACTTCTCGAACAGGATAAGACTTTCGTCCCCGCCCTCGTAGTATTCGGATGGGTACATTCCGCAAAACAGCATACCATAAGCCAACAGCAGATAAGGAACAAATGCAGAAAACAAAAAATACGTATCGCTGTCGGTAATAAGGAGAATGCTGTTGATTACCGTAAGTATAACGACAAGCAGCAAATTGGCCCGTGCATTGTTGTATCTTGTCTCCATCGGCTTCCGGTTGGTATTCGGTACTGACATAAATTTTCTCCTTTGATGAAAATATTCTTACAGAGGATCGGTGTATTGTAAACGCGCCCCAGCCTATCGGGGCGAGGCACCGCTTACTTTTTTTCGCAGAGGCGGAAAAAGTACGAGTCTTCCGAAAGTCCGTCCTTTTTCAGAAGGAACAGCTGCTCCGCTTCCACAACCACAAGGTCTCCCACAATCTGTGCTTTTTTGATCTCGTCGAAGCGGATTTTGATCTGCTTCACCGCATCGTCCGAGGAGATCCAGACGATCAGATAATCATCGTACACGGAATAATCAAACAACGTATTCCGATAACGCTCTTTCGCCTTTTCATACTGTTTTTTACTGATTGAAACGGTTCTTCTGTACATAACCACAGAGCTGACCAACAGTACGATACACCAAAAAACATAGTATCTAATCCAAAGGCTGTAAAGAAGGACAACCGCACACATGACCATGATCCCCAAGTACCCCCACCTGACGGGTGCCGTGTATTTTTTCTGAACGCTATCCACAAGTTCCGGCTCAATGTAAAAGGTGTAATGCTCTTTGGGTGTCTCTGCAATATCCGCAAACAAATCCTTTTTTAACTGGAGCATATTCGTCTGCCGCCTTTCGTTATATTTGTGCGTACCCACTTGTATTTTACCATACAGCCCAAAAGATGTCAATAAAACGGACGTAATTTGGCAAAATAAATAATATACATTCAATTTCCACCAAACAAAACAGGGGCGCATGATTCCAATGTCAAATGCGCCCCCGGTTTATTCCTCCTTATATTCGTACAGTTTCAAGGGATATACGAACTCAATCGACTCTTTTGCACGATAATGGATGATATAGAATTCATCATCCTGCGAGGCAAGCTGGCACGTAGTGTGACTGACCTGGATTTCCTTAAAACCCGGAAAATGCAAAAATTCCACCAGGCGTCTGTTGCGGATTCCCTCACTCTTGTAGGATAGCGGCCGAATCGAAATTTCAAACTCACCCCGCCGGATCAGTGCCCTTTCCGCCAAAAGCTTCCACAGCATTATCAGACTTACCCAGATGGGAGAGGTAAAACCTGCGCCCAGGATAAAGCCGCATATAATTATGGGGAGGGTAGTATCCCCCCGGAAAAACGCCTGTCTCACAACACCGACCGTCATCGGAACAGAAAAAAGCGACCAGCACCCACCCCATATCAGAAATGACCGGATATGTACGGTATTCTTTCTGCGGAGTTCTTTCGCAATTTCTTCCCGTGTGATGGTGTTTTTCGTTTGTTTGTCCACCGCCTTTCTGCATTCAGTATAGCATAAAACCGACTCTCTGTCAATTCGTTTGCGCGGCAGGGGCTGGCGCCCTCCACAGCCCGCGCGGCACCATTTCCGGGACGTCGAAGGCGCCGTCCCCTACGGGATAACCGACACCATTCGTATTTCACAGATGCCGCATGCCGCCGAAAACGAAAAAGCACCCCGTCGGGGTGCTTTGAAGATGGGGGGACAGAAAAGATGCCTGTTACTTTCCCTTCACCTTAATTCCTTTTGTCTTTAAAAATAAAATAAACTCTTCTTTTGTTCCAATGTCAAAGGTGGCTTTATTAAATATATATATCAAATTTGCTTTAGAACGTAAAAGTATTAGGTTTTTGGTTTGAACCGCATTGTTAATCTTATCATATTCAATGCGATTGACGGCACCGGTTGACGCAGTGTTCTGAATAAACGAGGGAGTTACTATTGTTTCAACCTCGATTTCTTTGCCGTGAACCTCATTATCACGTTTTATCATCGTATTAACTTGACTAAAATAACAATAGAATTGAATGGCAACAAACAGAGGAACAAAAATTAACACTCCAATATTGTATGATTGACTTAACAAAGCAAAAACTGTATTGAATAAAAAAGAAACCGCGCACAAAATATAGCAAACTATTAACCATTTTCGCTGAAAATAATAAAATCGATATACTTCCTTTGCCAACGCCTTATTTCTTGTATAACTGTTTTTGAACATGATTTCCATATATTCACCGCCTTTCTGCATTCAGTATAACATAAAACCGACTCTCTGTCAATTCGTTTGCGCGGCAGGGGCTGGCGCCCTCCACAGCCCGCGCG
>JAZQDY010000040.1:0-13572 GCA_045547015.1 Eubacteriales bacterium
CGACATCAGCAGAGCGCGTGCGATAGACACACGCTGTCTTTCGCCGCCGGACAGGGACCGGCTGCCGGTACCCACTTCCGTTTCATACCCCTGGGGAAGCCGTTCGATGAAATCGTGGGCGTTGGCAGCGCGCGCCGCCTCGATCACTTCCTCCATCGTTGCATCCGGACGGGCATAGCGGATATTATCCGCGATCGTTCCCTGGAAGAGGAATATCTCCTGAGATACGATGGCGATGTTCCGTCTGAGGCAGTCGCTCTTGATCTTCCGCACGTCCACTCCATCGATGGTGATGGAACCGGATATGGTATCATACATACGGGTAATCAGATTAGCGATGGTGCTCTTTCCGCTGCCCGTATGTCCGACCAGTCCGATGTTGTCGCCCGCGTTGATTTTTATGTTTACGTTTTTCAGAATGGGGCGGTTGGGATTATAGTGGAAGCACACGTTTTTGAATTCGATATCGCCGCGGATTTCCGTCATTTCCACCGCATCGTGGGCATCCACGATCTCGGGATTGGCATCCAGCACCTCAAACATACGCTGGGCGGCGTTGATGGTATCCGTCAGCATGTTGGTAAAGTTGGTGAAGAACTGCAAAGGACCGAAAATCATGCCCACGTAGCCAAGATACGTGGTAAATTCACCGTACGTCATGGCCTCGCCCATCACGGAAATACCGCCGAATCCCCAGATAGCCTGAGAGGAAATACCGATCAGCAGATTGACAAGGGGGAAAATGGTCAGCGAGGTGATGTTCACCTTCAGATTGGCGTTATACAGCCGTTCGGAATACCCGTAGAAGCGGTTAGTCTCTTCTGCTTCTTTTGCAAATGCCTTTACCACGCGGACACCGTTCAGTGAATCGCCCAGCATGGCATTCATAGCGGAGGAAGCGCGCCACTGTCTCGTATACATACGCCAGAGACGGGGCAGCATGAATTTGAAGATACATACGATCAGGGGAACCGGAACGAACACGATCAGCGTCAGCTGCCAGTTCATAATAAACAGGAATATGGTGAGACCGATAAAATTCAGTCCGTGAATGATGAGGTTCGGCACACCGTCTATGTAAAAGGCGTTGATGCGGTCCGCATCGTAGTTGACACGGTTGATGAGTCGGCCGGTGGGATTGCTGTTGAAGTAGGACAGAGACAGCCGCTGCATGGCGGTGAAAATATCCAGCTTCATATTCCGGGTAACTCTTGTGGACATCCGTGCCATATTCCGGTTCTGAAGAATACTGATTCCCAATGACACGATTGCCAGACCGAAGATCACGGAAAGAACGATCAGCAGTTTTTCCATGGTATGCCACGTACCGCTTGCCACAATAACGCGGTCGTACAGAATCTGGCCGTTGATAATAGGGCTGATGAGAGATATACCGGAGGATGCCAGCATACAGAGAAGCACCGTCACAAGCTGCAGCTTAAATGGCGCAAAATACTTGAGAAGCCGGCGGAGCAGAGCCCCCCGATCCACACAATTCGTACAGATACGGCGGTTCTGATCCTCGTAGATTTTGCCGCATTTGGGGCATTTCATATTGAACTGATCGAAGATCTGGTCATCCTCTTTCAAATCGTCACCGCGTTCCAGCCGTTCCACAATGTCAAGAAAAGCAAACAACCGCTGTTTTCTGGAATTGGTGCAGAACGCCGCTACAAACGCCGTGCGGTCCGCATTCCATTCCTGCAGGGCAGCCTCTTTCTGTTCCGGTTCCATGTTTTCTGTGTCCGGGGCGGGCGTCGTGTG
The DNA here is from genome assembly GCA_045547015.1 of Eubacteriales bacterium. GTDB lineage: Bacteria > Bacillota > Clostridia > Oscillospirales > CAG-272 > SIG701. The sequence goes on from JAZQDY010000040.1 coordinate 1,765, forward strand.
CTTCTGATACACGATCCGGTTGGAGGAAGCAAAATTATCCACCTGCGGATCTGTATAAAGGGAAAGATCCAGCTTATCCACAAACGTTACGTCCGTGGCGCGCATATGTCCGTCCGGATTCAGAATCGCACTGACGGATTTGCGATATTTCTTCTCCTCCTCCGATGTAAGATCGCTCCGGATTGTGGATGCATCCCCCAGAAGTCGGAGAACGGCACGGTTCTTTTTGTCATAGACAAGCCAGCTCTCGCCGAACTTTCCATCAAAATCCAGATCCAGCCGCAGAGCGATCGCCATATCCTCCGGAGAGAATCCGGCGGCAGAGACAGCGCGGACAGCAGCCGCACTCAGTTTATCAAGCGGAAGCATGAGATTGTCCCACCTTACCTTCAGATTTTGTTATCCTTGGAAAATTTTTGGATGAAATTCTGCAATGCGGCTTTTCAGCCGCCATACTTTATGTTATACTATATAGGGAACGGCAGATTTCTGCCGGAATGCCCGAAAACACAGGCGTTTCGGCCGATCTGTTCAAGTATATAATAACATATTGAACGAAACTTTCAAGACACTTTGGTGAGTTTTTCACATTTTGTATACTTTCACAAATTTCAGCAAAGATTTGGAGTGATTATAGGTGAACATATTCAAAAAAATATTTAAAAGCAAAAATCCGGACAGCAAACGGTATAAGCGGGATATGGCACAGCATCTGGACGGACGCGCCCTGAAATGCGTGCTTGAGAAAAAAGAAGACGGCATTGAAGAGGTCATCGGTCACGACGGATCCATCATTGTGAAAGAGGATGAACTGCTCGTCTACGCCAGCATGGATGTAATCCTTCGCACGAAGATCGTGGATCTTTCTGCCTGGGAGCTTCTGTCGCTGGAGGGCGTAGTCATCACCGCCCCGGATCTGGAACATGGCGGTACGGTGCGCAGCATCATTGCATACTACAAATACTGGCGCAAGCTGGACGACTGAAAGACAAAGGGAGTGAGCCGCTGCTCACTCCCTTTCTGTATCTGACCGCACGGCAGCGCACGCACGGAAACGATCTCATTTCGGTGTCCGGTGATTTTCACTTACTGTACCACAACTGTACCACACCCTTCGCCTTTTGTCAATGGTTTTCGGCAAATTTTATCGGCAAAAAAGGTGTCTTTAAAAACAGAAATGGGAGCATTCCCGCAAGGAACGCCCCCGAAACATCCTTCTGTTATATTTTCTTTTGCTGTTTGAGCCAGATGCGCATAACCGCCTTATGCGGCAATAATTTTACCGCCAGCACCTGTGCCTTCACCGGCACACCGCATACGGACACGTCCTTGCCGCGCTTCATATCCCGCAGGGCTGTTTTCACCACGTCCTCCGGCTCGTAAAACCGGTTATAATACTGAATCGTATTATCCGTTACGGCGTGATCGAAAAACTCCGTACGCACCCAACCGGGACAAACGGCCATCACGCGGATACCCGTTTTCCGCAGTTCTGCATTCAGCGCACGGGAGAAGGAAAGCACAAACGCCTTGGTGGCACCGTACACGTTGATATAAGGCACCGGCTGAAAAGACGACAGCGACCCGATCTCATAGATACGTCCTCCGGCTTTCATATAAGGCAAGGTCACATAGGTCATGGAAACAAGGGCTTTGGTGTTCAGATCAATCATCGTCCCGTAATCCGCCAGCGGATAATCGGTAAACGCGCCGAACCGCCCAAAGCCGCTTCCGTTTACCAGCACCGCCACATCCGGCTTTTCTTTCTCAAGAAGGGATTTATACGCCGCAACGCTCTCTTCCTTCGTCAGATCCAAAGGAAGAATCCGGAGTGGCGCACCCGTTTCGGCGGCAAGCGATTCCAGCCTCTCCTGCCTTCGGGCAATTACCCAGATTTCGTCAAAGGTTTCCGCCTTGTCGATCTGACGGACAAATTCCCGTCCCATACCGGAAGATGCCCCGGTAACCACTGCAATCCGCATACACTGTTTCTCCCTGTTTTCACACTTCTCTGCCCCGTTATCCGAGGGGTTATGTATATTATAAACCCTTTTTGCCCATTTGCAATAGGATTTGCATGGATTTCTCCGCCGTCAGTGCAAAATCCCCACAATTTCCTCCGTCATTTCCGCCGCATAAAGCCCAAGTGCCTCAAAATCCATGGCAGATCTGTAAATCTCTTCCAGTGCAAAATGATGCAGGCGTGCCTCCTCAAGAGCGTCAAGTGCGCCTTCCATCAGCATATCCGCACAGCGTCCCGCAAACCGCAGACGGCCGCGGCAGGATGCGAGGGCACGGCGATCCAGAAAGCGCTGCATATTCACAACCGCCTCCGACTCCTTCGCTTCCGCCGCTTTCGTCACTGCAACCGCTGCCGACGCCGACGGCGAATATACTTCCTGCAAAACAGATACTTCTCCCGGCGCCGGTGCATACCAAAGGGTGCACCGTCTCTCTCCGGCGGCCCGCCGAATCGCATCCAGAAAGAAAGAACCGCATCCGTACACATCCGCCACTGCATACGTTTTTTTCGCCATGCGGGTAAAAGTACAGAGCCGATATACCCCCGTCATGGAGACAGCTGAAGTATAGCGCAGCCGTTCCTCACGGATTTCCTCCCGGGGGAACGCGGACACCAGACGCTTTGCCGCCGCCTCCATCTTATCATGCAGAAGGCAGCCGGCAAGCAGCTCCCGCACCGCCCCGGTAATCTCCCCGTATGCGGCAAGGAACCGGTATGCCCGGGCGTACGCTTCTTTTTTGCCCACGGTATGAAGCGCGATCTCCTCCCTGCCGCTTTGCAGATCATCCGGCCGCCAGAAATCCCCCAGATTCACGATCTCACCCACTGCACCCGGCAAAAGCGGATCCAGTGTGTGGGGTGCCGTGCCGTCTACAATTGCCACACTCCCCTCGCCCTTACCCCGCAGAATCACCGCATCTGCCGATGCGGGATCGGAGGAGCATAAAAGCATCGTCACGGATGCCCCTGCTGCCTCTGCCGCGGCGGCACATTTTTTCATGAGGGTGCTCTTCCCCGTTCCGCTTCCGCCCTTCAGTATGTAAACTCGTGTCAGTTTCGTTTCATCGATCATGGCACCGTACGCACTGATAAATCCCCGTGCCGTATTGGCTCCCGCAAAATACGTCTCCGGGTATATCCCCGCCAGTACGGTCGCCTCTGTATGCTGTTTCTTCATAGAATCCACGCCCCCGTTTTTCTGAAATAATGAACAAAATGCATCTGTACATTTTGGGATTCTCCCAAATTTTCGCCTCTCTGTTCATTATCCTATGCAGGCGGGTTGTCCTGCGCTACGGGAAAGAAAAACAGAGACTGCCGCACTATAAAGCGACAGTCCCTGTTTTTGCTTTATTTTTCGGCATTCGCCAATTTTACTCCTGCGGGCCGAGCAAAAGCTGACCGAGCAAAGAGTTTCCGTCGATGATGACGGTCTTTGTGTTTTCTGCCGTGTCAAGAGATGCTTTCAGCGCGTCCAGACCCATGGTAAACTCATAGAAATCCTTTTTATCGGCGGAATCATACGCTTCGGCGGGCATACGCATATATTCCGCTTCACCCTCTGCCACCAGCACAGCGGCCTCTGCCTCAGCGTTGGAGACGATGATATTCACCTGCTTATCCACGTCGTTGCGGATAATAGACGCTTCATACTCACCGTCTGCGGTGAACTTCTCTGCGATCTGATTCCGGTCGGAGATCATGCGGGCGTACACTGCCTGCTCGTTATCTGCGGGCAGATCCAGACGCTTCACTTTCACGTCCAGCACGTGGATGCCGTAGGTTTCTGCCAGTGCCTGTACCTCAGCGGTAATGCCGGAATAAATATCGTTGCGCTCTGCGGCATCCTCTTCGTTAATGATATCACTCTGCTCCAGCGTACCCATCAGATTCTTCAGAGAGTTGTAGGTAAGCGCATCCAGTCGGGTTTCCGCCTCCGTCAGCGTCCCCAGCGTCTGATAGAACGTACGGGGATCGGAAATCTCCCAGGTGATATAACTGTCCACCGTCATGTTCTTCTTATCGGCGGTAAGCACTTCCGATTCGGGAATATCGTACAGAAGTACCGTCTTCGGGAATTTCATGATATTATCGATAAAAGGCACCTTGAAATAGAGGCCGGCTTCGTTCTGCACGGTTTCGATCTTGTTGAAGCGCGTCACACAGGCGTACTGATTTTCCCGCACAGTATACAGAGAATCCAGTGCCAGAAACACAGCGACTGCCAACACGAAAATGATAATTATTTTTGCTCTTTTCTTCATATCAGTTCACTCCTCCGTCCGTTACAAAGCTTTCCAGGGGCAAAAGAAGATCGGTAGACGTGCCGTTCTCCGCTACGTTTATGTACAGTTTTACGCCGGGCAAGGCTTCCGTCAGCGTTTCAAAATACATTCTTACCTTGGTAATACCCGGATTCTGGGCATACTGGGTATACATTGCCTCAAACATGGCGATCTGCCGGGTTGCCTCGTTGATACGGTTCTGCTTCAGATATTCTGCGTTCTGGATCAGTTTATCAGCCGTTGCCTGCGCCTTCGGAATTTCGGAGTTCTGATAAGCCTTTGCCTGATTGATGACCGTTTCTGCCGACTGCTTGGCGGTTTCTACGTTTTTGAACGCTTCTATGACAGAAGTGGTCGGCGGTTCACTGTCCTGAATCTTGATATCCGTCAGCACAAGACCGATATCGTACTCCTGCAGTTCCTCCGTAATCAGCGTTTTCACCTGCTGCTGGATTTCTGCCTTACCGTCCGTCAGCACCGCGTCCACGCTGGACGAACCGATAACGTTGCGGATCTGGCTCTGCACCAGGTTTTTAAGAATCAGTTCCGGTTCCTTGGAATTGTACAGGTACTTCACCGGATCGGAAATTTTATATTCCACAAAGAAGTCTACGTTAACAATGTTGTAGTCACCGGTGATCATCTTGCTTTCCTTGGTAACCGTTTCCGCGAGAGAAGGATACTTCTCATCCGTACGGTAGCCGATTTCGATCTTCTGGTACACATTCACGTCCACCAGATCCACCTGCTGGATACCAAACGGCAGCATGAAATGGATGCCGGCACCGGTAGTCCCCGTAACACGGCCGAAGGTGGTTACCACCGCCTGCTGCTTTTCATCTACCGTATACCAGCAGGTGCTCGCCAAAACGATTACCGCCAGCACGATCAGTACGGCAGAAACGATCCTCTTAAAGGACTTGAAAGAGGTCTTCTTTTTCGGGCGCGGTGCGGCGCCCGGCTGCTCTGTAAATTGGCTGTTCATAGATAGCCCGCCTTTCTGCAGGACTTTTCTGCCCTGCTCTTTTAGTATACTACAATTTTCCTCACTTGTCAATAGTGATCGCCAAAAAAATTCACATGACCGCGAAAAAAAGTTTGTGGAACGCTTCAAGAACAGTAAAGCGCTGAAAATCCAAAAAAATATCCCCGACAGACCGTAAAAATCCGTCGGGGTAATTCTGTTTATGTCGTCCGCCCTGTTATTCCTCAACAATGAATGCTTTCAGATCAGAGAGAAGTGCGGTAACCTCTGCCTCGTCATCCGTCTGTGCGGACAAGGTAATGGGGCTGAGCAGATCCAGACTGAAAATACCCATGATAGATTTTGCATCTACCACGTAGCGGCCGGAGGACAGATCCACGTCAATGTTATACTTGGTTACGGTGTCTACAAAACTGCGGACATCCTGAATAGAAGACAGACGAATCTTTACATTTTTCATAACAAATTTCTCCTTTTCTTTTTATAAAAGATTCACAGCACAAAAAATATGCAATGTTCGGGGTTAATCACAACCTTTGAAATTATTATACCTTTCTCCGCATTGTTTGTCAAGAGGGTTTCCTCCCCCCCGTTCTCCCAAAAGGAACTTTTTCTTCTGAAAATCGTCCAAAGTTTCAGATTCCGGCCATTTGGCTCTTGCAATCTCACTAAAAATATTATATAATGAATGGTATGATGTAAAGGATGGTGCCTATGCTGTCAGCATTCAAGAATTTTTTTATTACCTTTGTGGTTGCCGCCCTTGTGTTCGGCACTGCGGCGTACTTTGCCACGCAGTTTCTTACCGAAACCATCTCCGGTATTTTTGATGCGGAATCCAGTGAGCTTGACTCCCTTCTGAATCCAACGGAAGATAAGCCGCAGACACCGGATAATCCGCAGCAAACGGATGTGCCGGGAAATCTGCCCGAGGAAAATCCGGAAAAAGTGATCCAGGGTGACTCTTTCAATATGCTTTTCGTCGTCACCGATTACCAGCCGGATCTGTTCAATGACTATCCGCCGGATGCGGATGCACTTGAGGCTCTGCAGGCAGAATCGGCGGAAAAGAATCTGGGCGTATTGGGAGTAAAGTACCGCCGCACCCGCGCCGCTGCCGTTGTTCTTCTTCGTGCAGATAAGGAACGCCGGGAATTCACCTACACCGTCTTCCCCGCCATCACCCGTGTAACCACTTCTTCCGGTGACCACGCCCTTTCTGATCTTTATGATCTGTACGGGCTTGACTACATAATCAACACCGTAAGCGGCATGACCGGACTTACCGTGGATTACCACATGGCAGTCAATGTAACGGAACTGTACGAAGTTGTCAACGCGATGGGCGGATTTCCTCTGTATCTGACCAAAGACGTCTATTACAACGGGGTAACCTCCACAAGCACGAAGCCTTCGGAAGAACTGGCCAATACCCTGCCGCTTCTGTACCGTATCGGAAAGAACACCATTGACGGCTCCGGCTCTATCGCACTTATAATGTGCGAGGATTATACCTCTACCGCCGATTTCAACGATCGGAACACGCTTCTCGTAAACATTCTCACCGCTATGCTGGAAAAGCTCACCGATCTGCCCGAAGCGGAATTCACCGCTTTCTACGACAAGATCTGTACGGAGGGCTGGGTGAAAACAACACTCCCTACCAAGGATCTGGTGGCACAGATCGAGCTGATCTACGCCATAAAGGACGAAACGTTTGTGAAAAAGACGGTGGATCTCCCCGGACGGTTTATCGCCGCCACTGAAGAAGAGGCAGCATACTTCTCGCCGAATCTCTCCTCTGCTGTCACCACATTCAAAAACTACCGGAAGGTTATTGATTCCGAAAACTGAAAAACAGAAAATATATTTATACATCTATACATATCACGGGAAAGGATTCTATCACACTATGAGTACTCGCATGCCCAACACGGAAAAAACCATGGAAAAAGTCGTTGCACTCTGCAAAAACAGAGGCTTCGTTTATGCCGGATCCGAAATCTACGGCGGTCTTGCCAACTCCTGGGACTACGGTCCTTTGGGCGTTGAACTGAAAAACAACGTAAAGCGCGCCTGGTGGAAAAAATTCGTACAGGAAAGCCCCTACAACGTAGGGCTTGACTCCGCGATTCTCATGAACCCCGAAACCTGGGTAGCCTCCGGTCACCTGGGCGGATTTTCCGATCCGCTTATGGACTGTAAGGCGTGCAAGACCCGCCACCGCGCAGACAAGCTGATCGAGGATTACGCCGCTGCCAACGGTCTTTCCGATAACCCGGGCGGCTGGTCCAACGAACAGCTTTCCGCTTACATCGTGGAGCACGGTATCGTCTGCCCGGACTGCGGCTCCAAAGACTTCACCGATATCCGTAAGTTCAATCTGATGTTCAAGACCTTCCAGGGCGTTACCGAGGACAGCACCAACACGCTGTATCTCCGTCCCGAGACAGCACAGGGCATTTTCGTTAACTTCAAGAATATTGCCCGCACCTCCCGCAAGAAGGTTCCCTTCGGCGTAGCGCAGATCGGCAAATCCTTCCGCAACGAGATCACCCCCGGCAACTTCACCTTCCGTACCCGTGAGTTTGAGCAGATGGAGCTGGAATTCTTCTGCAAGCCCGGTACGGATCTGGAGTGGTTCACCTACTGGAGAGGCTACTGCGCCAACTTCCTCTACGATCTGGGCATCGCGGAGGAAAATCTCCGTCTGCGCGATCACGATCCGGAAGAGCTCTCTTTCTACTCCAAGGCAACCACGGACTTTGAGTTCATGTTCCCGTTTGGCTGGGGCGAGCTCTGGGGCATTGCAGACCGTACGGACTACGACCTTACCCAGCACCAGAATCATTCCGGTGAGCCCATGGAATACTTCGATCCGGAAACCAACGAAAAGTACGTTCCTTATGTTGTGGAGCCGTCTCTCGGTGCGGACCGCGTAACGCTGGCGTTCCTGGTAGAGGCATATGACGAGGAAGTTATCGATGCGGAAAAGAACGACGTGCGCGTGGTTATGCATCTGCATCCGGCGCTGGCTCCCTTCAAGGCTGCCGTTCTGCCCCTCTCCAAGAAGCTCTCCGAGGAAGCCGGTGAGATCTACGCCCAGCTGTCCAAGTCCTTTATGGTAGACTACGACGACGCCGGTTCTATCGGTAAGCGTTACCGCCGTGAGGACGAAATCGGTACGCCTCTCTGCATCACCTACGACTTTGACTCCAAAGAGGACAACTGCGTAACGGTTCGCGACCGCGACACCATGGAACAGGTACGTATCCCGATCGCTGATCTGGAGAAATACATCGCTGAAAAAATCGCGTTTTAATAAAACAGGGGCGCTTACCTAAGCGCCCCTTCGTTTTCAAATCCCACAGGACGGACAAGAATCACATGAATTTATGCAATCTGAGCGAAGTACGTGCACTTCTCGAAAAGCACGGCATTGCCCCCCGGAAATCCTTCGGACAGAATTTTCTCGTAAATTCCGCCATTCCCGAAGAGATTGCGGATACCTCGGCGTATGCGCCCTTTCTCTTTTCAGAAAACGAATCGGACACCGCACGGGTGCTGGAGATCGGCCCGGGCATCGGCGCACTTACCCGGGAGCTGGCGATCCGTTATCCCTCCGTCACGGCGGTGGAGATCGACGACGGGCTGATCCCGGTACTGGCGGAGACTCTCGCTGACTGCGAAAATGTACGTGTCATTCACGAGGATTTTCTGAAAACGGACGCACGGGCACTGATCGGGGAAATCTCCGGCGGCACGCCGGTGCACGTCTGCGCCAATCTGCCTTACTACATCACCACGCCTATTCTCACAAAACTGCTGGAAGCATTTCCGGCGGACGGAACGTCTCCGCTCCGCCGGATCACCCTGCTTGTGCAGAGTGAATTTGCCGATCGGATCTGTGCCGGAGAGCGCGACAAGGATTACAGTGCCGCCTCGGTGCTGACCGCTCTGTACGGACACGCCCGGCGGATGTTTACCGTTTCTGCGGGAAATTTCTATCCGGTGCCAAAGGTATCCTCGGCAGTGCTGTGCATTGAGCCCTATCCCCACGGTATCCGTGATCTATATCCGGATGCACCGGAGGGGGATGCGTTCCCGCCCTATTTCGCCAAGCTGAAAGCGGTACTTGACATGTCGTTTCTGCAGCGACGGAAAGCACTTCCCAATGCGCTCTCTTCCCTTTTCCCCAAATCGGAAACGGAGCAAGTACTCACGGAAATGGGACTGCGCGCCGACATCCGGGGCGAAAAGCTGTCCCCTGCTGATTTCTGCCGGCTGACCCATGCTTTGATATCCCACTAAATTTCTTATATCAAACAGGAGAACCAACATGGCAACCTTCAAATTTGACACCTTCGGCATTATGATCGACATGTCCCGCAATGCGGTTATGAGCATGGACGGGCTGAAACGATTCCTGCCTATTCTCAAAAAGATGGGCTATAACTGCGTTCTGCTTTATACGGAGGACACCTATGAGGTGGACGGTGAGCCGTTCTTCGGCTACATGCGCGGTCGGTATACGAAAGAAGAACTGAAAGAACTGGACGCATTTGCCGCCTCTCTGGGCATGACGCTGATCCCCTGTATCCAGACGCTGGCCCATCTGAATGCCACCGTTCGCTGGAGACAGATGCCCATCGATCTTGACGATATTCTTCTGGTAGGTGACGAGCGGACCTACGAACTGATCGATCATATGTTCCGTACGCTGTCCGAATGCTTCACGTCGAAGAAGATCCACATCGGCATGGATGAGGCACACATGCTGGGGCGCGGTGCGCACCTGGATAAGCACGGATACGAAAAGGCAGACGCGCTTATGAAGCGGCATCTGGCACGCGTTTGCGAAATCGCGGAAAAATACGGATTTGAGCTGATGATCTGGTCGGATATGTTCTTCCGTCCCTGGAACAACGGAAAATATTTCGCGCACACGCAGGAGCTTCCTGAAGAATACGTGGATGCCCTGCCCGAATCGGTGACGCCCGTTTACTGGGATTACTACCGGATCACCGAAAAGGCGTACAGCGAGATGATCGAAAACCATCACCAGCTTTCCAAAAAAACCTGGTTCGCCGGCGGATGCTGGTCCTGGGCCGGTTTTGCACCGTTCAACAAATTCTCCCTCACCACTATGAAGCCTGCTTTGGACGCCTGCAAAAAGCACCGCGTCAAAAACGTATTTATGACTATGTGGGGGGACAACGGCGGTGAATGCTCCCACTTCAGCCAGCTTCCCGCCCTGTTCTATCTTGCCCAGTACGCCAAAGGCATTACCGATGAGTCGATCATCAAAGACCGTTTTGAAAAACGGTTCGGCATTCCGTTTGACGATTTCATGAAGCTGGATCTCCCCAACGATATCACCCCGCAAACCCACGAGGCCGTAAACGATGCCGGCGAAGTTATGCGGGAAATCCCCGTAAATCCGTGTAAATATATGCTCTTCTCGGATTGCTTCAACGGATTTCTGGATTACACCGTAAAAGAAGGCGGCGGAGATACGTACGCCCGCCACGCCGAAGAACTGCACCGCATCGCCAAGACAAGCCGCCGGTACGGCTATCTGTTTGACACCGCCGCCAAGCTGTGCGACGCTTTGGCGGTAAAGTACGAGCTGGGTGTAAGAACACGTAAAGCATACAAAGACGGCGATACGGCTGCACTGAAAGCTCTGGCAGAGAATGAGTACGCAGAAGCCATCAGGCGGATCCGCCTGTTCATCAAAGCATTCCAAAAGCAGTGGTACACCGAAAACAAGACCAGCGGTTTCGACGTACAGGAAATCCGTCTGGGCGGCCTTCTCTGCCGACTCGATTCCTGCCGGAAACGCCTCCTTGACTACGCCGACGGAAAGATTGATCGAATCGAGGAGTTGGAGGCAGAGATCCTGCCCTACGGCAGAAAGGAAGAAAGCATCAATTTCAACCGATACGCCGAAACCGTCACCGGCAACGTACTCTGATGAGTTGTATAAACGCATTCGGCAACGGAAAACGATGCGGCAGAAAATGAAGAATCAGGAAAACAATTCTGCACTTTCCTATATTGCCGCAGCATTGCTCTATCCGGCTGCCATCATCACCTTTGCCGGCTGACCCATAATCTTCTGCGAAATAATTCTATATAATATAAGGAGTACATCTATGGCATCATTCAAATTTGACACTTTTGGCGTTATGATCGATATGTCCCGCAACGCGGTCATGAGCATGGAGGGCCTCAAGAGCTTTCTGCTTCTTCTCAAAAAGATGGGCTACAACTGTGCCATGCTCTACACGGAAGACACCTACGAGGTGGACGGCGAGCCGTACTTCGGCTATCTGCGCGGTCGGTACACCAAGGAAGAACTGAAGGAACTGAACGCATTTTCCAATTCGCTTGGCATTACGCTGATTCCCTGTATCCAGGCACTTGCCCACCTGAATGCCAACGTGCGTTGGGGAAAGCTTCCCATCGACGTAGGTGACATTCTTCTCATTGACGACGAGCGCACCTACGAG
>JAZQDY010000041.1:0-7329 GCA_045547015.1 Eubacteriales bacterium
AGCCCATACGGGTGTAGTCGTCCATATTGGCGCCCATATCCCGCTTGGAGAGTTTCTTCTTGTTTCCTGCCTCGTCCAGCTTCATAATCTGTGCGATGTGCATATATTTGGGGGCTTTGAATCCCAAATAGCGGAACAACTGCAAATGCTTTGCAAGGCTGGGCAGCCACTCCTCACCGCGGATCACGTGGGTAGTACGCATCAGATGATCGTCCACCGCGTGGGCAAAGTGATACGTGGGGATTCCGTCGGATTTCAGAAGAACAAAATCCTCGTCGTTTTCGGGAATTTCCATATTTCCTTTAATCAGATCGGTGAATTTCACCTTTGCATCCGGCGTACCGTCCGCCAGAATGCGTACAACGAAAGGATGGCCTGCCTTGAGATGGTCTTTCACTTCATCCAGGGTAAAGTTTCGTCTGGCAAGCATTTCCGTCCGGCGCGCTTCGGCTTCTGCCTGCCAGTCGGTGTTTTTCAGTTCTTCTTTCTTGTTTACCTGCGAAAGCTCATCCAGCTCCTCTTCCGTGGTGAAGCAGGGATATGCTTTTCCCTCACGGATCAGGTGCTTTGCAAACGTCTGGTAGATCTCTGCACGGGCAGACTGACGGTAAGGCCCGTATGTGCCCTGATCGGAGATCACACCGCTTTCGTCAAGAATCGCCCCCTCGTCAAAGTGAATACCGTACGTGGCAAGGGTACGGATCAGTCCCTCAGCAGCCCCTTCCACCTCACGCTTTGCATCCGTATCCTCGATACGAAGATAGAACACGCCGCCGCTCTGGTGGGCAAGCCGTTCGCCCACGGTAGACGGAAACAGTCCGCCGAAATGAACAAACCCGGTGGGACTGGGAGCAAAGCGTGTTACCTTTGCGCCCTCCGGCAGATCCCGCACGGGATACCGCGCCTCCATATCCTCCGGAAGCGTCTTTATATCCGGAAAGAGAAGCTCTGCCAGTTCATTCGTATCTATACCGTTAATCAATGCCATTGTCACAGTCTCCTACGTAAATAATCAGATATCAAGTAAAAACGGATTTGTTTTCCGTTGGGTCTCCAAAGCAGTAATTTCGCCGTGTCCGGGATACAGCGTGTATTCCCCGGGCATATATGCAATTCGACGCAAAGACTCACGAAGAGCCGCCGCATCGCCGCCAGGCAGATCCGTTCTGCCCACGCTGCCGTCAAACAGCGTATCCCCCGTAAAGATAACACCCGGCAATACAAAGGAAACGGATCCCGGTGTGTGCCCCGGTGTATGGCGGACAGTGATGATACTCTTTCCGAGAGGAAGTGCATCCCCGCCTTTCAGAAGCCGCTCTGCCGGACGGTAAGTCTCACCCTTCCCGAAGAAAACAGCCGACGCATTGGCAAAAGCATCAGTGAGCATTTCGGCATCCTTCTGATGAATCAGCAAAGGGGCTCCGGAGGCATCGCGCAGAGAGTCTGCCGCATATATGTGGTCAAAATGCCCGTGAGTCAGGAGAATCATCGTCAGGGTAAGATTCTCTTTTTCCAAATGCTCCATAATGGACACCGCATCCGCTGCGGGATCAATGACTGCCGTTTCCCGGCTTTCCTCATCAAAAACCAGCCAAGTATTGGCAGCGAACCCGTTTGTAGGAATTTTCCGGACCTGCACGTGTCTCCCTCCTTTTCCCCTTATAAGTTCTTATTATACCATATTATCCCCGTTTCGTCCATACTATTTCAAAGGATTTATGCAATTTCCCGCAAATTTTTTCTCGTATGTCCTGTAAAATCCATTTACCTTGTTGCAAAAAGAGAAGAAATATGGTATACTGAATATAGTACGCTATTACCCGCCATTCCAACCGAAAGGAAGCACCAAAAACGGTGCCAGGTACCCCGATGCGTGATGCAAAAAACGTTGCCTTCCGTACCGCAATCAGCGGTTATAACCGGGAAGACGTAAATAAGTATATTCTCTCCCTGAACCGCGAATGGGAAGAAAAGTTCTCCGAAACGGAAAATACGCTGAAGGAGGCGCAAGAGGGAAAAAACTGCGCGGAATCCGCCGTTTCTGCACTGAACGACTCGCTGATGGCGCTTCAACGCGATAAAGACGCTTTGGAGAAAATCAACGAATCGCTGAAGGAATCTGTCGAGCAAAAAAACGAGGAAATTGCAGCTCTCACCGAAAAGCTGCTTTCAGCCGAGCAGGAAGCAGCCGCACTCCGCGAGAAGCTCTCCCTCCGCGAAGAAGATGAAAAATCTACCAAATACGACCGCATCAGCGCGCAGATCGGGGATATTATGATAAGCGCCAACACGTCTGCGGATGCCATCGTTGCCGCCGCAAACGAGCATGCCTCACGTATCATGACGGAAACGGAAACAGAAGCCAACTGCATCCGCACAAGACTTTCCGATGCTGCCGACGAAATGCTGTCACAGATCAGCGCAGAGCTGCATACCTCCACGGAAAGCTGTCTCAGTGAAATGACTGCGGCACTTCGGGAAATGCGTGACAACGCCTCTGCACTGATTCAGGATTTTGAAAAGCGCAGTCGGGATCTCAGCGTAAAAGTGGAATATTACCAGACATCTCTTTCCGAAGCGGTAAACACCCGTCTTAGTGAGATGGATAAAAAATACGCCATCCGCCCTGTAATATCCCCTACCGAATGAACGACCGGAGGGCACATGGACGAGCAAAACAAACAGATCGGGCAGAAAATCCGTGAACTTCGGCTCAGCCGCGGCATGACGCAGGCAGAACTGGTGGGCGACTCCATTACCCGGAACATGCTCAGCCTGCTCGAAACAGGCAGTGCATCGCCTTCCCTGCACACGCTCACGGAGCTTTCACGCCGTTTGGACGTATCGGTAGGATATTTCTTTGCGTCTACAGAAGAAGAATCTTCACAATTTACCAAGATGGGCATGCTTGAAGAGATCCATCGCCTATTTCTTGCCCAGGATTACGCGTCCTGCATTGCTGCCTGCGATTCTCTCCCTCATCCGGACAATGAGATTCAGTATTTGCTTGCGCGCTGCCATCTTGCACTGGCAGAGAATGCCATGCGTCTGTGTACCCTGCGTACCGCCGCAGAGGCCCTGTCGCAGGTACAAATCCATGCAGCTCACTGTATTTATGCACCGGATGCACTCCGAGTCACAACAGAATATCTTCTTGCCCTGATTCATGCCGCCGGCAAAGAGGAAATTCCGCCCCAGCTCGCCTCCCCCGCCGCTTTTCCCGGTGCAATGATTCCCGCCGAATGGTTTGTATACATGCGCTGCCTTACCGCCCTGTCAAGCGGTGACTGGAAATCGGCTTCCATGCTGCGGGAAAGCGGTTTGATTTTTACGCCGCGTCATCACGATTTTCTGAAAGCATGCATCCTGCTGGCAAACGGCACCACGGAAGAAGCATTCCCGCTTCTGAAAAAAGCACTGGCCGCACCGGATACAGATTTTTTTACCCGATTCCACGTACTGACCGCTCTGGAATCCTGCGCCAGCAAAATCAGCGACTATAAAGCGGCGTATCAGTATTCCGCCCAGAAGGTACATCTTCTGGAAAGCTTTACAAAATAAACGCATAGAAAAACGCAGCAGAAGCGAAATGCTTCCAACTGCGTTTTTATTTCTATATCACTCGGTAGATGTATGCATTGCCGCGCCTGTCTGTACGTGCAATGGCCCCCACACTCATAAGCACTTTGATCATGGCACTGACATCACGGCCGCGGAATTTCATAAAAGCAGCCAGCTCCCGTGCGGTGAACTCTGTTTCACGGTCATAAGGAAGGAGCGCAATATAATCTTCTGCCGATTTAAAATCGTATACCTCAAACAGCTCCACAGGCATACGTTCGAAACAGGTGGAGCCGCGCTTCCGGGAACGGCTTCGTCTTCCGTTCAGCATACGATACTCATCAATTTCCAGAAGAACTGCTCGTATTGTCAGATTGGGGTGAGAAAGAAACGAATGAATAAAAACCAGCTCAGGCACTGCATCGAACAGTTTACCGACTTTCGGCGAACGGTTCTTCTTTCCGATCTGCCCGGACTCCGGTTCGATCCATGAAATCCATTTCACCTTGGGAAGGGGATACACAATCGTAACCTTCACAAGGGGCAAAAAAGCCTCCAACTTATCTCGCATTGAGGCAAAGCCGGAGGTTTGAATTTCAATGACTCCTTCGTCATTGAGGATATCGGCGATGAATCCCCGATACGGAACTTCCTGCAGGGACGAATCCGATTCAAAATAATTCTTTAAAACGCGGTGCAGTGTTTTCTCTTTATACGTGCCAATATTATACCGCGCATGCGCCGCTGTACTGGCTTCCATAGCCAGACGCAGAAAACGCGGACGGTTGATATCAACAAAAGACATACGCAATCAATACTTGGACTTAAGCCACTGCAACAGCTCGTCAATATCGTCCTCGGACAGGTTCTTATCACTGTACAGGGAATCCATCATGCGCACGAAAGAACCGCCGTGATACTGCTGTACAAACTGCTCGGTAGCAACGCGAAGGTACCGTGCTCGCTCTGCTACAGGCGTATAGTAGCGCTCTTTTCCACGCTTTTCCGAAACAATGTATCCTCGTTCTTCCAGACGAACAAGGAACGAAATCAGCGTAGGCGCCTTCCATCCGCGGCCGCGTCCTACCACATCCATAAGATAGGCTGTGTTCACCGGGGGATTTCCCTCCCAGACAGCCTGCATCACCTCAAACTCGGCATCGGGAAGTTTTTTTGTGTAATCAATTGTCCGCATTGCTTCACCCGCAGAAGCAGCGCCAGAAAGTATAGAATCTACTGTCATACCCACACGCAGTCGGAAACACTGACTGCGACCTCCTCATATAATGCCTGATAAGCGGTACCTGCCGAAAATGCAGCCGCTGAAAAGGGGACAATTAGTATTATACACCCGCCTAACTCGTTTGTCAACACAATTTTTTGATAATTCCCTAAAATAAATGCATATTTCTGCTTTTTGCGCTTGTCTTTTTCTCTTATCGACTAACTTTATCCTCTTATAACATTTTCTTAGGTGCATCCGCATGTTTCCCTTGACTTATCGCTCAAATTGATTATAATATTATTATACAGGTATTAAAATATAAAACGCACCGGTAAATTTTGAATCTTTCGGAGGACGTATGCAGAATATCAGCCTCAAAAGTATCAAGTGGGAAAGCATCAAAGCTATTTTCAACGCCATATCCTCCGCCGAAAAAATCAGCCGTGCAAATATTTCTGCGGAAACGGGACTCAGCCTCATGACTGTGGGCAAGGTGGCGGATGCTCTCCTCGGTATGCACGTAGTTTCCCAAGCCAAAGCATCTGCAAGCACTGCCGGCCGCCGTGCCGGTATGCTCAGCATCAATGACTCACGTTACGCAGTAATTCTGGATCTCACCGGTCCTAATTTTCATATGTCCGTTATCAATATTCGGCTGGATATTATTGAAAAGTGCCCCTATCCCTACAATGATGATTTTCGCTTTGACGAGAATCTTTCTCTGTTCTTTAAAAGTGTGCAAAAGTATCTTTCCCTGCACAATACCGATGGAGAATGTATCGGTATTGGTGTATCTGTTCCGGGGGCATATTCTCACGAACTGGATCGCGTTCTTGGGGAGCGCTTCCCCGCTCTTTCCGCTGTCCCGCTGAAAAAAATGCTCGGTGCATTTTTTCCGGATATGCCCATTTACATAGAGGCCGGCTACAACGCTGCCGCCATGTCGAATATTTCCAGAATGCAGAACCACCGGGAACAGGTAATTCTGTACTGGTTCATCGGCGAAAACAATATCTGCGGCACAGTGGTAAAAGGCGGAGAGGTTCTGCGGGGCGCGCACAATGCCGCCGGCAACTTCGGTCAAATGATGATTGGCCGCGGACGTACGCTGGAATCGGCTATCAAAACCTCCAATTCCCCAGAAGAAAACGCATCTCTTCTGGCCCGCGCCATCTATAATGTACTGATGACAGTGGACCCGGATCAGATTATTATCGAATGCGAACTGTACAAAAGCCGCGGCGAATTCGTGGACCTTGTACGTCAATGCCTTTTGTCTCACTATCCGAGCACGGCAGAAACCCTTCCCTATCTCTCCAACAGCACCTGCAAATTCCGCCACGCTCACCGCGGGTTGACAATCAAACTGCGCGAAATGTGGCTGTACGGCCTTGTTTTCAACGACGACCGTTCTAATCTATAAATTCTCCGGAGTATCATCATGAATCTCTATCCTCTCCGTCTTACCCCTGTCTCTAAAGAAATTCTGTGGGGCGGACGAAAACTGAAAGATAAATACAATAAAACCGCCACCTTTGAAAAACTGGCAGAATCCTGGGAGCTGACTGTGCGTCCCGATGAAATGAACCTAATCAAAAACGGCGACTACACCGGCATGACGCTGGGCGAATATATCCGCGCATGCGGTCCCACCGTTATCTCTCCAACCTTCCACGGTGACCGGTTTCCGCTCCTCATCAAATTCATCGATGCCTGTGACCGACTCTCCATTCAGGTACACCCGGATGATGAAACAGCACTCAGCACCGAGGGCGAACTGGGCAAAACAGAAATGTGGTATATCGTGGAAGCGGAACCGGGAGCACAGCTTGTATACGGACTCCGCGGCGGCGTATCCGCCGCGGATTTTGCCGCTGCCGTACAGAACGACACCATAGAAGAAACGCTTCGCTTTGTGGACGTGCATCCGGGGGAGGTATACTTCATTCCCTCCGGTCAGATTCACGCCATCGGCGCGGGCATTCTGATTGCAGAAATCCAGCAAAACTCCAATGTAACCTACAGGGTATACGATTACAATCGTCGGGGGGCGGACGGTTCACTGCGTCCGCTGCACACGGAGAAAGCTCTCAAGGCCGCCCGTATCCGTACGGATGCGGAGATTGAGGCGCTTCGGTTTACGGAGCCTGCTAAGGATCCTCGCGCACTGGCAGACTGCGCTTACTTCCGCGTAAGAAAAGTGGATCTTTCAAGAGAAGAAATACAGCTAACGGCCAAGGACAGTTTTCTCTCTCTCCTGTGTTTGGAGGGTGAAAACAGCATCCAATGTGAAAGTGTATCCTATTCCTTATGCAAAGGGGATTCGTATTTTGTCCCCTGCGGATGTTCTTCCTGTTATCTCACAGGAGACGGCACAGTACTTATTACGGAAACAAAAGAATAAAATAATAATCCACCCGCATAGCGGGTGGTATTTCAGTTTCGGGCATAGCCCTAATACTACAGGCTACGCACAAGTGCGTCTTTTATTGGCCTGTCAGCCATGCATTTGTTACGAAACCCCGCTCAAGCGGGACTAAAAC
>JAZQDY010000042.1:0-15997 GCA_045547015.1 Eubacteriales bacterium
GCGTATTCGGACCAACCTTTTTGAATGCCTTTTCTGATATGATTAAGCGAAATTGATAAAGAATTTCCGACCATCAAAAGGTCGGAAATTCTTTTGATCCTATTCGGTTTGCGTTATTTCTTCGTTAAGGACATCACGCATCTGTGCGGCATCCTTTTTGTTGAAATTACAGCAGCGCCAACCCGCTGAGGCCAAGGCAGAGCAGAAAACACCCGGCGTAATTCAGTTTTGACAGCTTCTCCTTCAGAATCACCCGGGAGCAGAAGACACTGCACAAAAGAATGCCGGAATGATTGAACGCATACAGCATGGTGATGTTCACGAACTGAATCAGATACACCATAATATATCCGGCAGTGGCGGAAAGAACGGCGGCCACAGCCATGAAGAAAAAGGATTTTTTCGCCTGCCGGAAATCGGAAAGGAATTTCCCCCGGCGTTTGAACAGCCCATAGCCAATCATCACGAGCGTCATCAGAAAATTGGTCAGCATCAGCATTTCTTCTTTTTCCTCAGCGCCGGCAACAAGCTGCTGCACATTCAGTACCGATCCGTACGCACCGTTAGCGAAAAACAGTCCCGCACAGTAGAGATAAAACCACCTCTGCGCCTTTGCCGTCTTTCCGTCCGTCTCGCCCTTGTGCGTTGCCATATAGATGGCAATCACGATCACGAAAAGGGCAAACCACTGCAGAACCGACAGCCGGTCTCCGTAAAAGACGGCAACTACGGTGGGAAGCATAAATCCGCCCGACTGCTTGCATACCATAAGAATAGAGTACGGCCCGGTGCGTGCCGCCCCCAGCATACATACGTTGAACAGAATCAAAAGTCCCGTATTGAGAATGGCAAACAGCACCGTCGGAAGAGACGGCGAAAAGGAGAAATCCGACAGGACGAATCCGAAAAAAATGCAGGTAATGCCTCCCACGATGGAAAACACGGTGGTCACGGCAGAAGGATCGCCCGGGTAATATTTCGTATACAGTTTACTGAAAAAGCTCTGTACGGTGAAGATCAGAACGATCGCCGCAATCAAAGATGCACTTACAAAGGTATTCACACATTCGCCTCGTTACTCAAAAATTAAAACCGCTTTATCTATTATATCACCCCGGCAGATTTTGTCAATATCTTTTAAGAAGCCTTGCAAAAAACTGCAAAAAAGCAATTTGTATTGACGAAAAAAAGGAATTGTGGTATACTTTTTCTGTAAAATACCATTCCTCCACAAAGGAGTTTTTTCGAATGTTTATTGGAAATCTGAGCCGCAGAGCGGCTGTCAGCTACACCATCACCCGATGGGAGACGGGCATGGAACCGAAGATCAAAAAAAACGGCAATCCGTTTCTGGGCCAAAAACTGCTGGTAAACTGGACGGAGATCATGGATGACGGCATTTCCCTGGCCGTGGAGATGGAAAAGCCCTGTTTTATCAGCGACGTGTGCTTCACGCTGGGCGCCGAGGGCGCTCCTTATGAAATTGTAATCCGCACCGCAGACCGCACCCGGGTGCTGGCACGGTATGGGGCAGAAACCGGCGGGAAGATCACCGCAGCCAAGGCCGTACTGACAGTGGGCGAAACGGTAGAATCCTTCGTTATTGATTTCGCCCTCTGCTTCTCCGCCCTGGATATTGACAGCATTGACATCTACGGCACCGATGGCACCGATCTCATCCCGCAGTTCCCCACACCGAATATCAACTACACAAAGGAAGGCGCCCTGCCTCTTTCCGCCATCACGGCCTACACGGCGGACTGCAGGGACAGCCGTGCCGCCGCTGCCGTTTTCGCGGAGAAATTCGCGGAGCAGATCGGACGGACGCTTTCGGAAGCCGATGCCGCCGTTCTCCATTTCCGCTATGATCCCGCACTGACGGAAAACGGATACCGGATCGTCGTCACCGAAGTTTCGGCATTCCTGTACGCACGGGATCTGCGCGGCTTCGTGATAGCGGGCGAAACCCTTCTGAAACGGATCGCCGGCGACAGCATCCCCGCCTTCGTCGTAAAGGACGCCCCCCGGATGCCTCTGCGCGGCGTACATATGTACCTGCCCGGCACGGAGGAAATGGAGTTTGCCCGCCGGCTGGTGAAATATCTTCTCTCTCCCCTGGGCTACAACGCCGTGATTCTGGAGTTGGGCGGCGGTATGCGCTACGACTCCCATCCGGAGATCAACGACGCGCTGATGGAAGTAAAACGGCGCACGGCAGCCGGTGAATGGCCTGCTTACCCCCACGTGGAGGTAGGCGGCAAGGGCATCGTGGAAAAGGCGGACGTGGCGGCATTTGCCGACTATATCCGTTCCTTCGGCATTGACATGATTCCCGAGGTGCAGTCTCTCGGTCACGTGCAGTATCTGACCATTGCTCATCCGGAAATCGCAGAGCTGGAGGACGGCGCCGTGGCAAAATCCGTGGACGAGCTGTCCGCCGACGTGCCGCCCAGCCAGTTCTACCATCACTCCTACTGCCCGTCCAATGAAAAATCCTACGAAATCGTTTTTGATCTTCTCGAAGAAATTCTCGACACCGTCCGTCCCCAGCGATACGTACACATGGGACACGACGAGGTGTATCAGATCGGCGTATGCCCCATCTGCAAAGACAAGGATCCTGCCGAGCTCTACGCCGCCGACGTGTGCCGCTATCACGAATATCTGACGAAAAAGGGACTCCGTATGCTGATCTGGGCGGATATGCTCCAGCCGGTCACCATCTATAAAACGCCCCGTGCCCTGGAGCTGATTCCCAAGGACGTGCTCCTTCTGGACTTCATCTGGTATTTCCATCTGGATACCGATATCGAAACCCATCTGCTGGCAAACGGCTTTAACGTAGGCATCGGCAATCTGTATTCCAGCCACTTTCCCCGCTATGAGAAGCGCATCGCCCAGCCGGGCATTGTAGGCGGTCAGCTTTCCTTCTGGGTAGGAAATCAGGAAGAAGTACTGGGACGGGAAGGCAAGCTCTACGATCTTATTTATACCGCACAGATGCTGTGGTCCGCCTCATACACGAAGCATCTCCGCTATGCCTACGATCAGAAGATCAAATCGATGCTCCCCGCCATCCGGAATCAGCTGCGCGGCGAATCTCCCCTCACCGGAGAAGAAACCGTGCTCCTCACCGCGCCCGCCGTATTCCCGGATGTGAAAGCCGCACCCGTGGACTGCATCGTTGCCGCCCATTGCGATGCGCTGATTTTCACTCATACTGCCACCCGGAAATGTACCCGGATCCCGTGGATCGCACTTGACGTGGTTGCCCACTATGAGATCATCTACGAGGACGGCAGCACCGTGCTTCTTCCCGTATCCTACGGCGGCAATATCAGCCACTGGGCACGCCGGCAGAATCAGCCGTTCCCGGACAGATACTACCGGCACAACGGCTATTCCGGCACGTATTTCACCGATGGAATCGAGAGCAAAACGGCAGACGGCACCCCCGTCACCCTGTACCGCTGGGAATGGCGCAATCCCACACCGGAGAAGGCAATCCGCCGCGTGCGGCTGATCCCCGAAGCGGATGCAAATACGGAGGTCGTGCTGACCGAGCTTTCCGGCATAAACTGCCGATAATAGAAAAAACAGATTCCCCAAAAGGGAATCTGTTTTTTGCCGTAAGCCAAACTTTCCAATACACCTTTACTTTTCCACGAAACTTTAGTATAATAGTTTCAGGATACATGTAGAAACCGGAGGCAAACCATGACTGCACCCTCTTTTTCCGAAAAGCTGACCGAATGCCGGCGCGCCGCCGGTATTTCCCAAAAAGCACTGGCAGATATGCTGGACGTATCGGCACAGACCGTCTCCCGCTGGGAGCATGGTCTTGCCCTTCCCTCAACGGAAAATCTGTTCCGTCTTGCCCAGCGTTTCCCCGGCATTACGGAAAATCTTATCTCCGACGGGGATATGTTTTCTCTTACGGATATCCGCGGGATGGAATCGCTGACCGAACTGTACCGTATCGGCCGCGGCCCCTCCAGCTCCCATACCATGGGTCCGGAACGGGCCTGCAAAATCTTTATGGAAAAGCATCCCACAGCCGACCGGGTTTCCGTTACCCTGTACGAATCCCTTGCCAAAACGGGCAAAGGACACGGCACGGATACGGTGATAGAACGTACTCTTTCGCCGCTTCTCGTAGAAATCCGATGGGATACCACCACCGCCGTTCCCCATCCCAACACCATGGATATTGCCGCTTATAAAAACGGCACGTGCCTTGGCACGCGCCGCGTATTCAGCATCGGCGGTGGACGCATCGCCTGGGAAGGGGATGCGGAAGAACCTGCTCCTATCTGCTACGACCTCACCAAGTTCCGGGATATTGCCGCCTGGTGCCGCAAACACCGTATGCGTCTCTGGCAGTATGTGGAAGAGCAGGAGGGAACGCAGATCTGGGACTATCTTGCCGCCGTTTGGGAAACGATGCAAGCCGCCATCGACGAAGGACTGAACGCGGAAGGGATCCTCCCCGGCGGTCTTAACGTCCAGCGTAAAGCGCGCTATCTTCACGAGATGCAGCACGTAGACGAAACAGCAGAAACCCGTGAAAACCGGCTCGTTTGCTCCTACGCCTTTGCTGTCAGCGAGCAAAACGCCGCCGGCGGCACCATCGCTACGGCGCCTACCTGCGGTGCGGCGGGTGTGCTTCCTGCTGTTCTGTACTACCAGCGGGACAAACACCGGTTCACCGACCGTCAGATACTGGAAGCGCTCGCCACGGCAGGATTAATCGGTAACCTTATCAAAACAAACGCCTCCATTTCCGGGGCGGAATGCGGCTGTCAGGCCGAGGTGGGAACTGCCTGCGCTATGGCGGCGGCAGCACTGGCCGAACTGTTCCGACTCAGTCTTGATAAAATCGAATACGCGGCGGAGATCGCCATTGAGCATCATCTGGGGCTGACCTGCGACCCGATCTGCGGTCTTGTGCAGATCCCCTGCATTGAACGAAACGCCGTTGCCGCCATGCGGGCGATCAACGCTGTAAACCTGTCCAGTTTTCTCAGCGACACGAGAAAGATCTCTCTC
Organism: Eubacteriales bacterium; assembly: GCA_045547015.1. Classification (GTDB taxonomy): domain Bacteria; phylum Bacillota; class Clostridia; order Oscillospirales; family CAG-272; genus SIG701. The sequence goes on from JAZQDY010000042.1 coordinate 5,050, forward strand.
GATAACGTAATCACCATCATGAAGCAAACCGGTCGGGATATGTCCCGACGCTACAAAGAAACCTCCGAAGCAGGGCTCGCCAACCTGCATCCGGATACCTTTCATAAAGGAGGCGGCCGCGTATGAAAAGCGCCATCTTAAAAACAGAATTGACCGAAAACCAGCTTGCGCTCTGGTATCTGGGGCAGGAAGCCTTCCTCGTGAAATTCCGGGGGAAGTATCTGCTGTTTGATCCCTATCTGTCCGATTCTGTGGACCGCCGCCATGCGGCGGAGGAAAACGACAGCGGACTCTGGCACCGTAATTTTGCCCCGCCGATCACCCCCGCGGAGCTGGATTTCGTAGACTTTGTTTTCTGCTCCCACGGACACATGGATCACGCCGATCCCGACACGCTCTCCGTGCTGGCAGAAATCAATAAAAAAGCAAAGTACGTCGTTCCCGCCCCTATCGTGCAGAAGGTGGTCTGCTTCGGCGTGCCTGCGGCAGCCGTGATCCCGGCACGGGACAGCGAAATTCTGTCGCTGGGCGGCATCTCCGTTCAGCCCATCGCCGCCGCCCACGAGGTGCTGCACACCGATGCCCGGGGAGATTTTGAGGAAATGGGCTACAAACTGACGCTGGGCGCACACACGCTGTATCACGCCGGCGACTGCTGTCTCTACGACGGACTGAAGGAAAAGATCGGCACGGCAGACGTAGCGCTGCTGCCGGTAAACGGCCGGGATTACTACCGGCTGTCTCAGAACGTAATCGGCAATATGAATGCGCTGGAAGCGGTGACACTGGCCCAGGAGATTCACGCTTCCCTGCTCATTCCCATGCACTTTGATCTGTATACCGTGAACGGTATTTCCGCCGCCTCCTTTGTGGATGCCCAGGAACGCCACGGCACCCGGCAGGCGTACCACATCTTCCAACCGGGAGAGAAGTATATTTTCGGATAAAAAGCGTTCAGCTGTTTTATCCGTACACTGGAGAATGTTTTTTATGAAAAATTTCTGTATCAAATTGCTGGCTGTTACGCTGTGTGCATGCTTTTTCCTTTTGGGAATGCCCTGTTCTGTTTCAGCCGCCTTTAATCATCATCCGTATTGGGCTTTGCAGGCGGCATATAATACCGCCATTTCCTCCGGAGATGAAGAGGCAATCGTAAAAGCATGTGAGGGGATCATAAACTTATACGCCTCTTTTCCCGATGCGACCGCTTCCTATCGGGTGGAAGTCCCGGTTCTGCAGGCTGCAGCCATTTATGAGAAGCGCGGACAGTATCAGGATGCCCTTCGCATGTACAGGATATATAAAGACTGTCTTGCGGCGCAGGAGCGGCTGGCAGGCGAAGATGTGAGAGAACGCCTTCTTTTTGCCGAAGCATTCATCGATGCCTATGCATATATAGAGCCAACCGTATACGTGTATGCGGATAATCCGTCAGATGTGCCCTATTACCAAGCGAAAAACGAACCCAAAACCGGTACATATACGGGCATGTGTTTTCCCGGCGGAAAAGACTATGACGAATCACTCAACAACGGCTATCTTCTCTATGCACTTTTCGAAGAAGAAAGTTTCCGGAATTTTGATTGGATTCTTCCCAAAATGAATTCTTACTACCTGCTTGAGGCCGCCTGGAATATCCCCACCGCCTATACGGAAAAAGGAGCTATCGAATATTTTAACGGAATAGCAAACGGCTCTTTTGACTCCTACATAATTTCCGAGCTCAAATACCTGAACGGGCTGAACAACTGCGGTGTTCTTCTCCGCTTCGGTGCTGAGGTCAACATATGGGGCGTAAACAGCGTATACAAGGAAAGCGGTCAGTTGGAAGAGTTCAAAAAATCGTTCATTGATGCGTTCCGGCATATACACGATATGGCCGAAAAACATGCGCCGAAAGTAGCCATGGTATATTCTCCCAATGATCTTTCCAGTATGTATGTTACCATGCATGATTTCTATCCAGGCGATGATTATGTGGATTGGGTGGGCTGTTCCTCCTACGGTGATCTTTATGGTCCTACCACCTGGCAGCATGCAAGCATGACCGATGCGTACTATAAAACAGGCGTATACGAAAACCATATGATAAAAATCATGGAGCTCGTCCGTACATATGGAGACAGAAAGCCGATTCTTATATCCGAATGCGGGTTTATGTACCGTTCTTCCAAAAGCACCCAAACGGAAGAACATGCGAAAAAGGCCATGGAGTTCTTCTACTCCTATATCAACATGGTTTATCCCCAGGTGAAGGCGGTATTTTACTTTAACACAAATTTTGCCGGTGATAATTACTGTCTGTTCGGAGCCGGCCAAGATCCGGATAATCCTGCTCTTGCCGCTGTCTATACGGAATCGATTCACGGCAATCCGGTTATATCCGATACATTGGCGGGCAAAACAGGCGGCTACACCCGTCTTGAAACACTGCGTGAACGGAGAAAGGACCTGACTCTCTCTGTCTTTGCGGCGTATCCGGGAAACCCGGCCATGCAGGTCACCTACATTGCAGATGGTAAAAGCATTGCTGTAACCGATACGATTCCATACACCTGCACCATTACCGCTGACCTGCTAAAAACAGGCAAGCATACGCTGGAAGTGGAAACAAGCGTGAAAGGAACCGTATATACCAGTACATTTGATATATATGTGGAGTCCGATGGCACAGTATGGGCAGAAAAATTCACCCACAAAGGAGGAGTTGCCACCTGTACAGAAAAGGCGATCTGTGAGATATGCCATCAGCCATACGGAGAAGCGAATCCCCAAAATCACGCTGCCTCTTCCGCATGGATCACTTCCGACGGCAAGCACTATCACACCTGTCAGAATGGGTGCGGTGCTCAATTTGACGCAGCCAATTGCACAGGCGGTACGGCAACCTGCGTCGAAAAAGCAAAATGCAGTATCTGCGGACAGTATTACGGAAATTTTGCCAGCCATGTTCCGGCAGCAGAGTACACCTGGCAGAATGGTCAGCATTATCACCGATGCCTCACCGCCGGATGCACGCAAACCTTTGACGTTACCAACTGCACCGACGCGGATAAAGATCATACGTGTGATGTGTGCAGGGGCACCGTGGGCATGCATGAGGCAACAGAAAAAAGCCATCTCTGCACCTACTGCGGCAAGGTAGTTTCGGATTGCGCCGACACAGATAAAAACCACAAGTGCGACGTGTGTGATACTGACATGGGCGAACACAAAGCCCCGGACGGCGCCCATATCTGTGCTTATTGTGAACAGACAATCTCTGACTGCACAGATACGGACAAAAACCACAAATGCGACGTGTGCAATGCTGACATGGGCGAACACAAAGCCCCGAACGGCGCCCATATCTGTGCTTATTGTGAACAGACAATCTCCGACTGCACAGATACGGACAAAAACCACAAGTGCGACGTGTGCAATGCTGACATGGGCGCGCACGAAGCCCCGGACGGCACCCATATCTGTGCCTATTGTGAACAGACAATCTCCGACTGCACGGACGAAAACAAAGATAACAAATGCGATATATGCGGCACCGCCCTGGGAATAACTGAAACTAAGACGAACACCCCCGATACAACGGCCGCTACCTCTGCTGCCGCTGAAAAAAACGAATCCGCCAAAAAAAATACGGACGACAATACCGATACCCAAATCGGCGGACCTGTTATTATTGTGGGCATCATTATCGCAGCTGCCCTGTTGGGAATTGTGACGGCCATAACGCTCCGAAAGAAAAAACGATAATTCCCACCCGGCAAAACAATATAAAAGCAAAGGGGCTGACGCAAAAATGCGTCAGCCCCTGACTTCATGAATTCTGCAAAAAATCCATAAGCATCTGTCTCTGAAGGAGCAAGCGAAGTAAATCAACGGTAAATCCTTCCCGATGCAACCGTAATATGCTGCCGTACCATCTCCTCAAACGCTTCACGAATGTGGTAGATGCCGTAACGTTCAGTGGCACAGTGCATGGAGATCAGATGTCCGTCCCGGAAAACATACGTCCACTCACCATCCATATAGTAGCCCTCCTCCGGATTCCACGTAGGAATATTGGGGAAATCATATTCCTCAAACACAGCCAGAAGGCGATCCGTTTCCTCTTTTGTCAGTGTGATATTTTCGTCCTGCTCCGGCGGATCGTAGGTGGGATATTTCGTCAGATACATATGCCTAAAGTGCAGTGTACCCGTACCGTCGTCGTGAACAAACAGATCATAGGCGTACAGTCCGTCCCTGTACGTATTCTCCCCTTCGTCAAAACGAACCACCTGTATACAGCGGATGAAACTCTGGATATTGTATTTGCGGGAGTACGTGTAGAGAAAGGGATGCTCCAGATCGGCCATTGCGCATTCCTGGCTGTACTGCTTCCATTTTCTCTCCACTTTTTCCGCAATCTCGTCAAAGGTGTAGTCTTCTTTATAGCAGCCGTCCGGCAGGCGGCCGTTCAGAATCACAGCGGGCTGATCCTGTGCCAGAATTCCGGGCACGGTATCGCGGGCATCACAGATTGTATGCTCATCTATATACAGTACCCCCTCCTCATCCGGCACCAGAAACAGATACCAGAGAGAATGGTTATTCCCGGCGTACACCGTATAATAGATATCCTTTCCGCCGTCCTGCATATGACGGATAATTTTGTTTCCGCAGTATTTGATACTGCTTACGTACGTCCAGGGCTTGTCAGACTCCTTCGCAACCAACATCTCATATTCTGATACTCTGATAACTTCACCGATGGTAGACTTAAACGGCAGCGTATCCAACTCCACATACACAAACGGTGTCTCATTGTCAATAACGATTTTGTTTTCCTTTACGTAATCCGGCGGAAGATCGTTCCCACACCCGGCAAGAAGGAACAGAATGGGCAGAAGCAGAAGCATCCGTTTCATTTCAAGAGCACCTCCATCAGAATTATTCTCTGAATACATTATATCATTCGTCTTTTCCTCTGTCAAGCAAAAGCCTCCGTATACAAAAGCATACAGAGGCCTTGACATTCTGTTCAATTTTGGAAAATTATTTTTCACTGGCATCCCGCTCGCGATCCAGTTTCACGTTGCGGAAATACAGAGCCACGTCGATACAGATCATCACGCTGTTCAGAATATAGAAAAAGCTGCTGAGGAAGAAAATGAAGCCGTCGGCACCGTGTCCGAACTCGATAATCTTACGGGCAATACCAAATGCATAGCCCAAAAGCAGAAACAGTTCAAACACCAGGCTTTTGCCCTTGGCGGTACGGGAAACGAGAGACTTGCGGATGGAGACAGGCCAGGAAAGGCCAAAGCAGAAAATCGTCAGCGCCTCCAAAAGATCGGTAATCGGAAAAGCATCCATGTCAGTAATTCCTTTCTCAAAAGAAAATAAGTTTTTCTAATTTCGTGCAGTTTTTATTGTTTCGCCTTTTTCTGTTTCTCTTTATCATTCAGCTGGATACATATGCCCAGAACAATGATGATAAGTCCCGCCACGGCGGTAAGCGTGATTTCTTCTTTCAAAAAAATGCATGTCCAGACGCCGGACAGAAACGGCGTTATGTAGGCAAGGTTGGATATTTTCGCCGTGGTCCCCCGCTCCAACGCCATCACCCACAGAGTATTGGCAATGGCTACCGTAAAGATACCGTTCCACAAAAAGCCTGCCAACTGCTCCGGACGCGCCAAAAACAGATCTCCGTTTATCCCATTGATTCCCGTAGTTATGGCAAAGGTGGCAAAATAGCTGACCATCAGGGACATAGTTTTGGGATAGTGCAATTTCTGATTGAGCGCTGTAAAAATACCGTACGAAATCGCGCCAAGCACGCAAAAGCCCGCCCCCAGCAAGGTGTTTCCGTCAAAGCTTCCCGCTCCGCCCACAACTACGGCAACCCCCAGGAAGGACACAAGAATCGCCGCGCATTTCCGGACCGTCAGCCGTTCTTTCAGAATGATGCAGGCAAACAGTACGCTCATAATGGGCCAAAGGTAATTGATAATAAACGCTTGGGATGCCGGCAGAAGATCCGTGCCGGAATAGTAAAACATATAGTAAAAGAACGTACCCGGCAGTCCAATCGCCGCCATCAGAAAATAGTCCTTGATTTTGTAATCCCTATACTTTTTGAAATTTCCCTGAAACAGATTCAGAATCAACAAAAATGCGCCGGCGATCAGGGCGTTCATCCATAAAAGCTGTAAACTGTTCAGTGCGCCCAGCAGCAGTTTACAGGTAGTTGCCACCGTTGACCAACAAAAAATAGACACGGCGGCATAAAAATATGCCTTTTTCATGCAATTATATTTCCTTACTGATAAATCTTCAAAGATTGGTCTGCATCAAAACAGCCTTCAGCGCATCCGCGCTCTTGCGAAGAAGGGGTTCTCCTATGAAAACAGTTCTGTCTCACGTGGCTGTCTTGCTGCCTCATCCGCCAATATACGAAGGTGGGCCAAGGACAACGCCAGATTTTCCTCCTGCAAAAGCACGCCCTCAGGCACGTCCAGATGGACAGGCGCAAAACTCCAGATCGCCCGGATCCCCGCATGAATCAGCCGGTCACAAACCGACTGTGCAGCAGCGGCAGGTACAGCGATTACTCCGATACGGATTCTCTCCTTCTGACAAAACGACTCCAACTCCTCCAGGGGAAGAATATCCTTTCCCTGCGCAGACAGGCCGCACTTACCACTGTCAGTATCAAACGCCGCCATGATTTCCACACCGAAGCCCGCAAATCCGTCGTAATCCAGAATCGCTCCGCCCAATTTGCCGGCACCGACGATAACACCCCGGCTGCAGTCGCCGCAGCCAAGATACCGCTCAATGCTCTCTATCAATTCTTCCGTGATATACCCTACCTTGGGTTTCCCCGCACCGCTGACGACGCTCAGATCTTTACGCACCTGCACCTCGCCGTAACCAAGCGCACGGGAAATCGCCGTAGCTGACACCGTTTTCTTTTCGGGAAGCATTCGCTGCAGATAACTCAGGTATTCCGGCAATCTGCCAAGCGTTGCCCGCGTAACAGTACGAATCTGTTTCATTCCACATCTCCCATCTGTTCATTCCGGCAGCGAATTTCTAAAAAAAGCCGGGATTCGCTCACGCTTTACATTATAGCACACTTTTTTTTCAAATGCAATCACATCCGCAACATTTCGATGCTGATTTTATCGATATAATTCTGCACGAATAAGAAAACAAGAGGATAAATACAGCTTTGGCGAAAAATTCCGAATATTTTTTGATTTATCTATTGACAAAAAAAGAATGTTATGATACAATAATTAAGCGATTGCGGAAGCGATCGCGGAACAACCGAAAATCAGATGGCGGAGTAGCTCAGCTGGCCAGAGCATCCGGTTCATACCCGGCAGGTCACAGGTTCAAATCCCGTCTCCGCTACCATCTGCGACCCCGATTTTATCGGGGTCGTATTGATGGCCCGGTGGTCAAGCGGCTAAGACACCGCCCTTTCACGGCGGTAACACGGGTTCGATTCCCGTCCGGGTCACCAAAGAAGAACCGTCCGAACAATGTTCGGACGGTTCTTCTTTCGTTATTCGCTACCGAAGCGAACCCCTCAAATCCGCAGGATTTGATAGTGCGAGTGCACCGCTGACATTAACTGCCCGATTTTATAGGCACTCGCACGAGACCGATTCCCGTCCGGGTCACCAAACGTAACAAATCCGAACTATTTCGTAAATCGAAATTGGTTCGGATTTGTTTTTTACTATAATTATTCGAATTAATGCTAATAGAACACCGCCGAGAGCGACCAAACGGTTACTCTCGGCGGTGGTTTTATCGTTTAATCATAACGTCACAATAGCAGTTTTTCGATGGCATTTCGAGCTCACCATCTCTCTGTCCATATGCAACTATCGTAGCATACAGATTTGAAAACATATTTTGGCACATACGGTCAACATCGTCATTCAAATGCTTTGGAAATAACTTTTTGTAGTCGGCAATGAAGGTTTCGGCAATCTTCGAATATTCGGGCATAAGTTCCGCAAAATATTTTTCTACGATTGCGTCAAAAGTTCGTTTTTGTTCTGCGGTAAAGCACGGAACGGTTACAAAGAAACTACCGTCATCTTTTTTAGTTATATATCCGTCTTGTATTGCATTCGCTACCGCATTTTTATCCTCTGAAAATCCATTGTAAATAATGTCTTCGCAAGCATTGATATAAGTATCAAGCATCATCTTCCTAAAGCAAATACCATTCATTCCAAACCAAGTCGTATGAGAACAATTTCCTCGGCTACCACGGTTGGCAGAATATTGGCTACCGATTCTTGTTCTTGGATGCTTGCCTGTTTCAACGCTGCCTATATAGTTCCACCAATATCCATCGTATTTTTGCTTGATCTGTGGGAACGGCAACTTGCAATAATGTCGGCTGAGATAATCGAAAGCCATCATGCCATACAGATAAAGCAGATCTGATTCTGATTTACCGGCTTTGTAAAAATCAATTTTCGTTGCTTCTCCGGCAACTGCTTTGATAGCTCCCACCAATTTATCCATAATCGGCAAGAGCGCTTTTTCTGCATTTTCTTCACAGAATATCCCGTACTTGTCAGACCATATGATAAAGTCGGTTTGATATCTTCCTTTTGATACCTCAATAACAGCTTCTCGTTTTAAAAGATTATCAATTCGATCTTCAATGTAGTATGCAGGAACACCGCAAAGCTTTGCCAATTCTTCCACCGTTGCAGGCTTTTCGTAGGAATAATAGAGGATATTTTGAGATAGAGCATCATTAACATATTGGCTCGGGAACGGCACCATTTTATCATCATATTCTCCGGTTCCGTATATATCAATATTCATTTTTATAGGTCGAAGAGCAGTTTCGTTCATTTCAGTACACTCCTTTTTTAGTTTCTTCCGAGCTTCCGAAAGTCGCCATGTGACAGTACCTTCGGGAATGTTTAATTGCTCGGCTATACGTTTCGTTGAAAGGCTGTCATAGTAATAAAGAACGATAATATCACGGTATATAGAAGAAAGCATTGCAATTTTTATGCGCAATAAATCATAGATACCTTCTTGCTCGTTATCAAAATCTTCTTCATACGCTATATCTTCCGGAATATCATAGGAATACATCGCGCGCTGTTTTCCCATATGACGTCGAAAGCTTTTTGTTACGTTACTTGCAATCCCCCAAAGCCACGGTTCAAATTTATTCGCGTCTTTGAGTTTCGGTAATTCTCGTACTACCGTAAAAAGTATTTCCTGCGACAGATCATCAGCCTCCTCGCGAGAATAGGTGTGATTTACCGCATATCCATAAACTTTTTCCACATAGCTTTCTATAATATTCGCATCCATCGTTCTCACCTGCCTTTCATCCATAAAGTGCATTGAATGGGCGTTTCATTGGGTACTTTTCAAAATTGTTTGAAATATTATACCATAAAATTATGAATTAGTCTATAACAAACGCGCCGAGAGCAACCAAGCGATGCTCTCGGCATATTTTATTACTTTTGAATAATAATCGTTGTTAGCGACTTCTTCTGATCTTCCGTGGGTTCTTTTAATTTACCGTTGGCAATCAAGGTTTTAATACAGTGCAGTATAAACCACCCATCACTATAAAAAGTATATTGGAGACCGTATTTTTTCATGGTTTGCAACTGTTTCGGGGTTTCTTTAAGAACTGCACCGACATACGCTTTTTTCAAATTTTCAAACTCGGTTCGATGCTTTTCTTTTATATGGTCACCGATCTCTATAAGCTGTCTGTTTATTTCTGCATCAGAAAGACAGAGGCAGCGGAATTTAATTTTATAGTCTCCCAAATCTTCACTGGAAATAAAACTGTCGCCAAATCCTGCGCTGACATCACTCAGCAATCCACGTTCCCGTGTCAGCACTGAAATATATCCTCTTTCACAAAGATACGCATAGCCTTCAGGGGATAAAGTATCACCATTCAAATAAATATTTAACAACGACAAATCATGATGGATGGTTCTCTGATAATCCTCATCGACACGTTTTTTCGACCATTCGGAATCAATCGTCCATACCTTGAATTTTTCACCAAAACCATTCCAACAAGGGCCGCAAAAACGTTTCATACTATCAAAGTACAGCGGAGATGCAACATCGTGCGGAATAATCGAAGCATAACAAATATTCTCCCCACCATCCGGTCGTGTGGTAGCGGCCTCCTCAAATGTTGTGCTCTCATCCATCAATTCACTGCCGCTCATAGCTGCAATGTACGGGATGAGTGCCCACAACATAAAGTTTTTGTCCTTAGGCGGATCATAAGTAAAGCTAAATGGTTCCGTCGTACCTCCCCATATTCTGCCATCATCCAATATTCCCGAATTTATCAGTTCATCAAACAATTCATTCGCAAATATGTCTGCTACCTTCAAATACATCTGATCGTGTAAATGATTAAGTTCGGTTGTGCTTTCCTCAAGCAGTATGTTGCAAAGATATTTGTCACCGATTTTAGTTAATAGTCCATATTCTTCAAGGCGTTCGACTTCATTTTCCACATATACGGGAGAAACCCCCAGTTCTTCTGCAATTTCATTGACTGTTTTGGCTTCTTTCAAAACTGCATATTCAATATTCTGCGCAATAAGGGAATCGAAAAATTTTTCGGGAGAGCCTTTCGTACCGACAGAACCGCTGAAACAGCACAAGTCAAATTTTATCGGATTAAATTTCAGTTCACTTGTTTTTCTCATAGTATCCATACCTCGTTTTAATTCTTTTTTGGCTTCAAACAAGTGCCACTTGACCGTGCCGAGAGGAATATTCAAATCTTTAGCAATATCGGATTGCTTGCGATTTTCAAAATAGTATGCAATTACGATTTTGCGTTGGAGCTTGGAAAGATACGCTATTTCGCTCTGCAATCTGCGGACGGTATCGGCGTTGTCGTTGTCATCAAAAATAGAGT
>JAZQDY010000043.1:0-2145 GCA_045547015.1 Eubacteriales bacterium
ACCGCTTGGCCTCCGACTTGCCTTTGACACAAGATCATTCTACGCTGATTTTTTATTTGCTTTCTGCTCATCGGCAAAGCCTTTATGGAACCCCGCCACTATGGCGGGGTTTTCATCTTACAAAAAGCATCCGTGCGATAACACACACGGATGCCCGGATACAAACTACTCTCAGTCAGGAATCTCCGTTACCACACCGCAGAACAGCGGGAGATTCGTTTCATTGTCCACAATTGCAAATACGAAGGGGCGGTCCAGATAGATTTCCACCGGAGGCACGTACGTACCGGGGCCGGCAGAGGTCGCCATCATAGTGACCACCGTAGCGGCAGCGGCCTTGGTCCCGTCCCGGGTCAGCTCAATACGCGTTTTCTGAATCACACTGCCGATGGAAATATTGCCGCCTTCGTAAGTACCCAACCGGCTGAAATCCGCACTGCCGCTGAAAGCACGGGACATACCGAGCGCTTTCAATGCTTCCGTCGCATCCGTATCGTAATCGAAAGTAAATTCCGGAATACGGATAAGGGTTTTGGCGTATTTCTTGCTGTTCAGTGCCTCTATCAGCTTCTCACCGGTCAGATCCGCCAGGTAGTCGTATACGTCCACCTCCGCATCCGGCAGGAGCCCCACAAAGCTGTACCGCTCCGCATAGGGGCGGCAGAAGCCTTTTCCACGGCCCAGTTCAAAATAACTGTTCTCACGGGAACAGAGCATCTCCGTCTCCTTCTGGCCTCCGTCATAGGCGGTAAAGGTGAACGGGCGGATATCGCTTTCACTGTACGTATCCTTCCACTTGCCGTCAAAGAGCACCGTATTCACCAGAAGCATAATATCCTCTGGCTTCAGCTGATTTATAATCCGGGGAATCATGCCGTCCGTATTGTCGGAAACCCACTGATTCACAGCATCCACGGAGGCAGGATTCGAAAAATCCCGTCCGAAAGCACCGGCACCGTAATAAGTGGCATTCTTCCCGAGAAACGCGGCGTTCACGGAAAATGCCGCATTCTTGTTATTGAACCATATGGAATTGGCGATATCCAGAGAAACACCGCCCGTTCCGTCCGGCAGATTCTCGGAAAAATGAAGGAAATGCCCGTTTGCCGTATCCACCGAAATGCCCCCGAACAGAACGTCCTCCATTTCGGAAAGCGTCTTTCCGTCCGCACCGTTGGCGGTCATGCCAAGTGCATAGAGAAGGGATACGGGAGAAATCATCACGTTCTCGCCCTGCTCCTGTCTTTGCAAAAGGGCAATGCCGAAATCGGCCGCCGCCTGCACAAAATCCTCACTCATGGCCACACCTTCTGCCTCTTCTGCCGCGGCAAGGTCGCTGGAAGAATAATTAACTGCCACATCCTGTTCCGGCAAGGTAACCGGCGGCTCCTTTTCTTCGGGCGCTTCCACCGTGGTCTTCGTCTCCTGCTCCTCTGCATCCTTCTCGGGCACAGCGCAGGAGGTAAGCCCTGCCGAACCTATCAGAAATGCCAGTCCCAGTGCCGCAAATCTGCGTTTTTTCATATCCGTTGTCTCCTTTTTCTCCGGGTATTCTGCTCCCTTTGACGAAAACACGGACAAAATGTTCCCAAGGGAACATAATTATTCTTGTGCGCCGGAAGATTTTATGGTATACTACTGTATGTAAAAACAAACAGCGAGGTTCATCCATATGGAAAAGAAAGAATATCTGGACTGCGCCGAAATCGTAGGTACCCACGGCGTACAGGGCGGTATGCGCCTGCAGTCCCGTGCCGATACACCCCACACGCTCACAAAAATGAAGCGGATGTTTCTCCCCATCCCCGGCGGATTCCGGGAACTGAAAGTCACCCGTGCCTCCGTGCAGAAATCCATGGTGCTGATCTGGTTTCAGGGAATCGATACCCTGGAGAAAGCGATCCCCTATAAAGGGAAAGTGCTGTTCGCACATCGGGACGATTTCAAACTGCCGAAAGGTCAGCATTTTATCGCGGATATGCTGGGCCTGCCCGTTCTCGATGCCGAAACAGACGAGAAAATCGGCATCCTGATCGATGTAAACACCGCTGGCGTGCAGGATCTGTATACAGTGGAAAAAACGGGTGGCGGCACGTTTCTCATTCCTGCCGTACCGGCGTTTGTGAAAAACATATCCGTAGACGA
>JAZQDY010000044.1:0-3656 GCA_045547015.1 Eubacteriales bacterium
CGTTCACCTCGTCCCCCAGCTGAATCGTGCCGTTTTTCAAAAGATCGCAGTAAGCGGATACGTAGTATACGATCTGCGGTGCCAGGCGGCCCCAGTTGATGGAGTTGGCGCTGGAGAAGAAGAAACCGTTTTTTTCTGCCCGTGCGGCAAGATCCCCGTCGGCGAAGATGGCCTTTACACCGTTCTGGGCATCGTCAAAATTACCGCGGACGGCGCATACGTTTACGTTTTCGCCCTCCTGGGTAGTCATCTGCCGCTTCTGCATAGTGCTGACGCCGTCCACGGGATAGAATACGGTGATCTTCACGCCGGGCACGTCGCGATAGCCTTCCAGTGCTGCCTTGCCGGTGTCGCCGGAGGTAGCAACCAGAATGTGAGCCAGTCTTTGCTCACCGGTCATGGTCAGAGCACGGGAGAGAAGGCGCGGCATGATCTGCAGTGCCATATCCTTGAAGGCGCAGGTAGGACCGTGCCACAGTTCCAGCGAATGGATACCGCCGCCGATGTCCACAAGCGGCGCGGCGCCGCCGGGGAAGCGGTTTTCCGCATAAGCGCTCTCGCAGTCGGCGAGAAGTGCTTCTTTGTCATAATCGGTGAGGAAGCGGGAGAGAATATTGGCCGCACGCTGTGCGTAGGGCATATCCGCGAGGGCGGAAATATCTTCCGAGGTCAGCGCGGGGATTTCGGTGGGCATGAACAGACCTTTATCCGGGGCGAGACCGCGTTTGATTGCGTCTGCAGACGAGACGGAAAGGGGAGATGCGCTGGTGTCACGGGTGCTGATGTACTTCATTTGCTTGTATCCGTAAAAACGGCTCCTTTGCGTAGGTTTTTTGATTATATATGTCTGACGGCAAAGCCGTAAGCGTTTTCAAAGAAAATTTTCCGGACGGTGATTTCCGGGATACCGGCGGAGAGCAGTGCATCCCGCAGCGCGGGCAGATGTGAAATGTCGGAAAGTCCGGTCGGCGTCTCATCGATTCCGTCGAAATCACAGCCGAGACAGAGGGCGTTTTCGCCGCCTATTTCAAGATAATGCCGGATATGCCGCACCACGTCATCGATTTCGCATGCCCCGTCTGCGAGATGCTGGGGCGCCAGACTGATTCCCACCAGTCCGCCCGATGCCGCGATGGCGGAAAATGCACCGTCGGTCAAATTGCGGGTGTGCGGGTGAACGGCGAAAGCGTTGGAGTGGGTGGCAATCACCGGCTTTCCGTATACTTTGGCGATGGTAAGAACTTCTGCCGTCGCAGACCGGGAGGCGTGGGAAATATCCGGGATGATCCCAAGCCGGAAGCATCGTTCCGTTACCGCACGGCCAAACGGGGTAAGCGGTGCATCCGTGTCGTGTGCACCGCCGATAGCGGATACACCCGACCAGGTGAGCGTAAGAAAGCGGACGCCCAGCGCGTGCAGGAGAGACAGACGCGAAAGATCCCCTTCCAGAAGCCGTGCGTCTTCCACGGCAAGGAGCGCGGCGCGGTTTTTGTGCCGGATACCATCTGCCAGTGCAGTGCCGTTTGTGACAAGCGGCGTGCCGGTCCTTTGCAGTTCCTTTTTCAGATAGGCGGCGGCGGACAAAAACTGCAGCCAGCAGGCACTGTCCGACAGAGTATTGTCACACCAGATTGCCATAACCTGGATATACTTTCGGAACGCGGCCGCTTTTTGCAGAGAGATGTGCAGGGGATTTTCCGACAGGGAGAGTTTTTGCGTACATAGCTTCAGGGGGGTGTCGCAGTGGAGATCGAATACGTCAATAGAATTCAAAAACCGTTCCTCATTCCGTTTACCGCGTTGCGGAAATGGCGGATATCCAGAACACGGTGCGCCGCGTCGGGCGACGGATCCAGATATACCTCGATAATATCAATATTCGGAATGAGTTCGCCGTATTCGCCCGGATGGGCGCGGAGAAAGGCCTGTACGGCGTTTAGAAGGCAGGTGCGCTTGTGTTCATCCACGCTGTCGGCGGGACGTCCGTAGCGTGAGAATGTGCCCGGATACTGACGCCGTGTTTTCACCTCGGCAAAGATCAGATGGGTATCGTCCCGGGCAAGAATGTCAATTTCGTATCGGCCCACGTACAGATTCCGCTGAAGCACGGTAAACCCATGTGCCGCAAGGTACAGCGCGGCGGATTCTTCGCCCGCATTCCCACGGGAACGGGTGCTCACGTTTCTTCAGCCGCCCGCTTTTTTGCAAGGGCGGCGGCGAGTTTTTCCCGGTCTCGCTCCAGAAAACCGAGAAAAGACCGGCGGTGGATGGGGCAGGGCCCCAGTTCGTATACGGCCAGCTTATGTGCCGGTGTGGGGTATCCCTTGTGTTTTTCAAAGCCGTAGCCGGGATACAGTGTTTCGTAATCGGCGCACATTCTGTCTCTCGTCACCTTCGCGATAATGGAAGCGGCGGCGATGGAGGGGGATAGGGCGTCACCGCCAACGATCGCTTTGGCGGGAATGGGAAATCCGCGGTTTACGTTTCCGTCCACCAGAACCAGATCCGGCTGCACGGAGAGCCCCGCAATTGCCCGGCGCATGGCGAGAAGAGAGGCGTTCAGTATGTTCAGCTCGTCAATTTCTTCCGGAGAAGCGGATGCGGCGCACCACGTGACGGCATTTTGTGTGATTATATCGTACAGGGCGTCCCGTTTCTTTTCGGTGAGTTTTTTGGAATCGTCCAGGCCATCCGGCAAAAAGCCTTCCGGCAGGATACAGGCGGCGGCTACCACCGGACCAGCCAGCGGACCGCGCCCCGCTTCGTCCGTTCCGGCAAGGATACGGACGGAATCACCGAGAAACTGTGCGTCAAAGGAGAGATCAGGCATTGCCGTCACCTCCGGGTGCGGCGGGCAGTTCCAGCGTAATTCTGCCGATTTTTCCGCCGCGGTATTCATCCAGCAGCATGCCCGCGGCGCGTTCCGTATCGATCTCGCCGCCGGAGACAAGGAAACCGCGTTTTCTGCCCACCAGTGCCAAAAGCTCGTGGGGCTTCAGGTCATACAGCGGGGCAGGATCGCCCAGCTTGTAGCGGGTGCAGAACAATTGCGGCGCCGTCTGTAAAAGACGGGTGCACAGAATGCCTGCCATCGTTTCAATATCCAGAATGGCATCCCGGATAGCGCCGGTAAGGGCAAGATTTTCGCCCGTTACGGGATCTTCAAACTTCGGCCACAGCACGCCGGGCATATCCAGAAGATCGATGCCGGCACTGGTTGTCACCCACTGCTTGTTCAGCGTTACGCCGGGGCGATCCTCCACTTTTGCCTTTTTGGAGCCGCACAGGCGGTTGACCAGGGAAGATTTGCCCACGTTGGGTACGCCGACGATCATGGCTTTCAGGCGCCGTCCAGTCATGCCTTTGTCCTCGTAGCGCTTCAGCTTATCTGCCAGCATACGCCGGACAGTGGGGGCGATTTTGTTCAGGTTTTCGCCGGTGATGCAGTCGATGGCGGGCGCTTCGGCGCCCTCCGCCCGGCAGGCTTCGATCCAGCGTGCCGTGATGGCTGGATCGGCGAGAGAGGATTTGGTAAGCAGAACCAGACGGGGTTTTCCGTCGGTCAGAGATTTGATTTCGGGGTTTTTGGAACTTTGCGGAATACGTGCATCCCGCAGTTCCAGCGTGATATCTACAAGTTTCAGATTCTCCGCGAT
>JAZQDY010000045.1:0-16083 GCA_045547015.1 Eubacteriales bacterium
GGAGCCTACTTCCACCGTCACCACGTTTCCGTCCACGGAAACCACGGGCACGTGCTTTTCCTGTGCGGCATCCGTGGTATTGGGAACCAGCTCTTTCATGGGCGAGCCGCAGCAGACCACCGGCACGCCGGAATCTTCCAGCTTCGTTACGATATTGCCGCAATGGGGGCAGATGTAATATTTTTTCATAATGTTTCTCACTTTCATATCAAAAATTAGAATTATTCTATCTCTAAATATATTATACGGTACAGAAAGGGATTTGTCAATAGTTTTTTTCAAATTTTTTGTCGGACGCCTGTTCTTGACAGGGAGCAGGGGGTGTGATACAATATATGGAAGCGCGGAGGCGCGCTTTTTTATCTATTAATCGTTTCTGGAGGCTGATGATGACCGGTTTTCTCATCCGCACGTTTATAAAGAATCACGAGGATACGGCCTCGGCTGAGGTCCGCACCGCTTACGGAAAATTCTCCGGCACGGTAGGCATTATTGCCAACGTCCTATTATTTACAGCAAAGCTTTTGGCCGGTCTGTTTTCCGGCAGTGTGGCGATCCTTGCCGACGCGGTGAACAATCTTGCCGACGCTTCCTCCAGCATCGTAAGTCTCCTCGGCTTCAAGATGGCGGCAAAGCCCGCCGATCCGGAGCATCCTTACGGGCACGCCCGGTACGAATATCTGGCGGGGCTGGCGGTTTCGGTGATGATCCTTCTCATCGGCATCGAGCTGATACAGTCCGGCATTGAAAAGATCCTGCATCCGGCCTTACCTGTATTCCGCTGGCTTTCCGTAATCATTCTGCTTTTTTCCATTCTCACAAAGCTGTGGCTGTCCCTGTTTAATCGGCGGATCGGCAATCTGATTGATTCCGGGGCCCTGCTTGCCGCTTCGGCAGACAGCCGGAACGACGTGATCTCCACCGCGGCGGTACTTGCCGCCACGCTGATCGCCCATTTCTGGCAGGTGAATCTGGACGGCGTGATCGGTCTTCTGGTGGCATTGTTCATCCTGTACAGCGGCGTTATGCTGATCAGAGAAACGGTCAGCCCGCTGCTTGGGCGGGCACCGGAGCCGGAATACGTGCGGGATATTGAAGAAAAGGTGCTTTCCTACCCGGGCGTTTTGGGCATTCATGACCTTCTGATTCACGACTACGGTCCGGGACGCAAATTTGCCTCCATTCACGTAGAAATGGCGGCGGAGGGAGACGTTCTTGAAAATCACGACGTAATCGACAACATTGAACGGGAATTTTTGAAAGAGGGCCTGAATCTGATCGTACATTTTGATCCGGTCGTTACCTCGGACGCGCTTCTTTTCGAACTGCGGGCATGGCTTGCCGAAGAAGTGCATCGCATCCGCCCTACGCTCAGTATTCACGATCTGCGTACCGTGCCCGGGCCGACCCATACCAACGTGATCTTCGATCTGGTGATTCCCCACGAATACGCTGCGGAAGAACTTACGATCAAGGAAGAGATCCGCACGGCAGTAGCGGCGCGCTATCCCAATCACTTCTGTGTAATCACGGTGGATCAGGATTTCTCCTCCCACAACCGATAAATAAAGCAAGGAGGTGTTGCATTGGCCAATGCAGCACCTCCGCGCGCTTTCCCTTGCCCGATACGGCGGTCATTTTTGCCCGTTCCGGGCAAAAAACCGGGAAATCTCCCAGCATATTCCTACGGAATTTCAAATTTTTGCGTCTCTGGCGCAAAAACTTGGGTCTGTCACATCTACATGCGACAGACCCTATTTTTTGCATTACAGGGCGGCGTGGGGACCGGGCGCACTGTCCCGGATGCCGTGCCACAGCTCGTGATAGATGCCGCCCTTCTTCAGAAGGGCTTCGTGATTGCCCCGCACGGCGATTCCCTGATCGGTAACCACCAGAATCTCGTCCGCATTCTGTATGGTGGTAAGACGGTGTGCCACAATCACTGTAGTCCGTCCGTGACAGAGTTCCTCCAGACTCTTCTGGATCATGTACTCCGTAGCGTTATCGAGAGCGGAGGTTGCCTCATCCAGAATCAGGATCGGCGGGTTTTTCAGGAACACCCGGGCAATGGCGATCCGCTGCTTCTGTCCTCCGGACAGTTTCAGTCCGCGCTCGCCAACCACCGTCTCATAACCTTCCGGCATGGAAAGAATATACTCATGAATATTGGCACGGCGGGCGGCTTCTTCCACCTGCTCTTTCGTTGCATTGGGGCAGCCGTAGGCAATATTATCGTAGATGGATGCGTTAAAAAGGAATACGTCCTGCGCCACGATACCGATATTCCGCCGAAGGGAAGCACGGGTTACCTTGCGGATGTCCGTACCATCCACAGTAATGGCACCGCCCATGATCTCGTAAAAGCGGGGGATCAGATGGCAGATAGTCGTCTTACCGCCGCCGGAGGGCCCCACCAGCGCCAGCGTTTTTCCGGCCTGCAGCGTAAAGCTGAGCCGATCCAGCACGGGCTTTCCGTCCTCGGTATAGGAGAAATCCACATTGTCAAAGGTGATCTCGCCCCGTACATCCTGCATTTCCGATGCGGCCGGATCATCTTCCTCGGCAGGATACTCCATAACATCAAGGAAACGCTTAAAGCCGCTCATGCCGTTCTGATACTGCTCAATAAAGCCCACCAAACGGCGTACCGGATTCATAAACAGGCTGATATAAATAAGGAATGCGGCAAAATCGCCGGGAGTGATTTCCCCACGATAGCAGAACACGCCGCCTGCTACGTACAGAAGCACGTTCAATACGTCCCCGATCCAGGTAGTGCCGGAGGAAAATTCCGCCATGACCTTGTACGCCTTTGCCCGGGCCGCTACAAATTTCCTGTTTCCCTTCTCGAACATTTCGTTCTCGTAGGCGCGGCTGGTGAAGGCTTTGGAGACACGAATACCGGAAATACTGTTTTCCAGATTGGCGTTGATCTCGCCCACCTCCACACGGGTGGAGGTGAAAGCATCCGACATTTTCTTATGCTTTTTGGATGCAAACAATACCATTGCCGGCAAAGCGGCAAAGACGATCAGCGTCAGCGGGAGATGGATCGTAGACATCATCACAAACGATCCCACAAGCATCACCGTGGAGATGAACAGATCCTCCGGGCCGTGATGGGCCAGCTCGGAAATATCCATCAGATCGGTAACGATCCGGGACATGATGGTACCTGTCTTGTTGTTGTCAAAATACGTCAGCGGCAGACACTCCAGATGATCGAACACATCACGCCGCATATCCGCCTGCATCCGCACGCCTACGATATGCCCGTAGTACTGGATAAAATAGTTCAGTGCCATTTTCAAAAAATAGATTCCGAAAAGCACGGCCGCCCAGAGGAGGAGCAGGTTCATCGCCCGGTTCGGGATGTACTCGTTAATCATGGTACGGGTAATCATAGGGTAGACAAAGTCACATACGGACAAACAGAGCGCGCACAGCATATCCGCAAAAAACAGCGGCAGATGCGGACGGTAATATCTTATAAATCGTTTCAGCATACAGCTTGCCTTCCAAAATTCATTTCATCAAAGAAAGGAGATCCGGCGGATCTCCTTTCGGATGCAGTATACGGTTATCAGTAGAGATTCAGATTACCAGGCTTCGGAACATCCGTCTTGCGGTTCTTCTTCAGCATGGTGATGATTTCGTTGAATTCGTCATCGGAAATGGCCGGCGGCACTTCTTCCTCGGACTCGTTTACGGATTCATCATTTTTTTTTTCGTCAGCGGCTGCAGGAGCAGCTGCGGGCTCTGCCTGTGCCTCTTCCTCTACCTTATTCTCAAAGCCGGTGGCAATGATGGTGATCTTCATTTTGTCTTCCAGCTCGGGATCGAATGCCACACCGAAGATTACGTTTGCATCCGGGGAAGCCTCGGAAGCGATCAGCGTAGATGCCACGTCGATATCCTCAAGACCGATATCGGGAGAGGTAGTGATGTTCACAAGGATACCCTTTGCGCCGGAGATGGAAGTCTCAAGCAGGGGGCTGGAGATAGCAGACTTGGCAGCAAGCTCGGCCTTGTCCTTTCCGGTAGCTTCGCCAACACCCATATGTGCGTAGCCGGCATCCTTCATAACAGAGGTAACGTCGGCAAAGTCCAGGTTGATGTATCCGGGTACGTTAATCAGATCGGAGATGCTCTGTACGCCGTGGCTGAGCACGCCGTCAGCGATCTCAAATGCGTTAAGGAAGGTGATGCGGGTTTCGGAAACCTGCTTCAGACGCTCGTTGGGAATGATAACGAGAGAATCCACGTACTGGCGGAAGTTGCGGATACCGGCTTCTGCCTGGGTCATTCTCTTTGCGCCCTCGAAAGCAAACGGCTTGGTTACAACACCGACGGTAAGAATACCCATTTCCTGAGCGATCTTTGCAACCACGGGAGCTGCACCGGTACCGGTACCGCCGCCCATGCCGGCAGTGATGAACACCATGTCCGCACCGCTGATAGCGTTCTTGATTTCCTCAATGCTCTCCTCGGCTGCACGTGCACCTACCTCGGGATTTGCACCTGCACCGTGCCCTTTCGTGATCTTCTCACCGATCGGGATCTTGTGGGTAGCGCTGGACTTGGCAAGCGCCTGCTTATCCGTATTGATAGCAATAAACTCAACGCTGCGGATGTTGGCGCTGATCATGCGGTTCACAGCATTGTTGCCGCCGCCGCCGACGCCGATCACTTTAATATTGACGCCGCTTTCGTAGTTATTATCCAGTTCGAATGGCATAGTGGAAATCCTCCGTTTTGCTTTTCTTTTATTCTTTGAAATTTTGTTTTCGAAATTTTCGCAGTCTTACTGCCGCCCGGCAAAAAGGCGACAAATGCCGTTTATAATATGATATACTTTATTTCGGATTTTTGCAATATGTTTTGCTGAATTTTTCAACTTTTTTTGAAAAATATTTGCTCTAAATTTCCATTTTTTGTATTTTATTCTTTTTCATGGATATTTGGTGATTGCAAAATTCCATTTTTTGTATTTATGCATTTGCATAAATCAATTTCTTCCTTAACTCTCCAAATCCAACTGATTGTCGAGGATAACACTGGTTTCCCCGGAGGATGTAAGGTCAATTTCCGCCCGGACAGCACTCGAAAACAGGCTGTCCTTCATCACCGCATCCGCTACTTTCAGCTTTGTCTCCACGTTTTCCATGTTTCCGAACTGTAAAAGATACTGATGATCGCACACCATCTTCAGCGTATGCGGGGTACGGAAATCGATAGACGTAATACGGGAGTGCAGACCGGAGGAAAGTGCCGCAGACAGCACCTCGCGGATAGCACGGGTGTTTCTGTCATTCTCGAAAGACAGCACGCGTCCGGCAACCGCACAGTCCACAGCGGGCAGCCGCAGCCGGATCAGTCCTGCCGCCGCCGCATCCGATTCACTCACACAGTCCAGTACGCGAAGCGAGGAAGACAGTGCGCGAAGTTCACCGTACAGCTCCGTATAAAACACAGCCGTATCCTCACTGACAGTAAGCAGCACCCGATCCGGTACAATTCGGCTGACGCTCAGAGTGCGCACGTACGGACAGTACAGCGTTACATTTTCCTCGGCGATCCGGGAACTGAAAGAGTACAGATTTATCCCGGCGGAAACACCGGATGCTTTTGCAATTTCCTCTGGGGTATATCTGCTTGTCCCATCCACGGATACGTCATGGATCACGTACACGGTTTTATACACGAGAGCAAAAGCGCAGAGCGCAAAGACAGCAACAATCAGCAGGGCTGCTAAAGCGCGCCGCATGCGGGTAAGCATCTTTCTGCGAACTGCGCGCCGGTAAGCAGCAACGCGCTGTGCATCGCTGAGCGAATCATCCCGGAAAATTGCATCCGTATTATAACGGGAATCCGGTGCGGCACCCGTGCGTGCTTTTCCGTACACCGCTCCGTGCGGCGGGGTACCGGTATTCGTTTTTGCCCTTTGGGAACCCGTTTTTCTCTGCGGTGGACGTAGTGCATCTGCGGCGGCACGTTTTGCGCTTTCACTCGCCATACGGTCACGCACGCGGTACGGATTAGCCGATGCTTTCCGCGGCGGCGGCGATGCGGCTGTCGTGTCAGCGTGGGCATGACGCTTTTTCAGCGGGACAGCATCTGCTGATTCGTCGAAATCACGCACATACCGTGGCCGGGACTGTGCATACCGCTGTGCCCTGTCTCGCACGCTGGACGTACCGATTGTTTCCGCTCGGTTCATACGCAGCTCTCCTTTCTTTTTCTTCATAGCCGTTTATTATTTCCGCTGCACAAGTGCAAGCAGATCCTGATAGATTCGCTTATTGGCATCCGGCACGGCAAACGCACGGATTTTCTCTGACATGGACTGGCGCGCGGCAGCGCCATTCGGCGAAAGCAGTTGTTCCGTGAGCGCCGTAAGCGGTGCGGCTTCCGTGCTCTCCAGCTCCTTTTCTTCAAACAGAGCCGCCGCCCCCGCATCCACCAGCACCTTGGCATTTTTATACTGATGATTGTTCGTCACGTTGGGCGAAGGGATAAACACGGCGCATTTGCCCGCCATTGCCAATTCCGAAACGGTCATGGCGCCGGCACGGCAGATAATCAGATCCGCCGCGGCCATTTGGTAGGGCATGTCATAGATATATTCCGTGAGACGGATATTTTCGTACTTATCCAATCCCATCTCGGCAAACCATCCGCCGCACAGCTCCTTTTCGATGGAGCCGGTAGCGTGGAGATGGAACACCTCCGGATGCTTTGCGGTAAAGTCGCGCATCATCTTGAGAACGGCGGCATTCAGCCGTTCCGCCCCCATGCTTCCGCCATAGGAAAGGATGCAGTATTTATATTTATCCGGGATTCCCAGATGGCGGCGCGCCTCCTCCCGGGTAAGGGTGGCAAAACTCCGTCCCAGCGGATTGCCCACACGAAGGATTTTCTCCTTACAGGGCAGTTCAGCACCCGTTTCTTCAAAGTTCAGATAGATCCGATCCACCGCCCGGGCAAGCATCTTTACCGCCACGCCGGGCACCGCATTGGACTCGTGGAGGGCGCAGGGAATCCCCATCTGAGAGGCGGCCTTCACCACGGGCCAGCTGACGTAGCCGCCCGTTCCCACCACCAGATCCGGTTTAAATTCCTTAATAATCTTTCTCGCTTTGGCGGGAGAGGTAAGCGTGAGATAGATCGTTTTCAGATTGGAGAGAGAAAGGCTGCGGCGCATACCCTGGATCTCCACAAAGTACAGCGGATAGCCGGCGGCAGGCACCAGCTTTGATTCAATGCCGCGCTTTGTACCCACGTAAGCAATTTCTGCTGTGGGATCGTTCTGACGGATCGTATTGGCAATGGCAAGGGCAGGATTTACGTGACCTCCCGTGCCTCCGCCTGTCATCAAAACGCGCATAACGTGCCTCCTTCTATCGCAGCAGATACGGTATTTTTCTATTTTTTCTGATAGGAATGTTTGGAAACAGACAAAACAATACCCATTTCCGCCATGAGGATAATCAGAGATGTACCGCCATAGGAAAAGAACGGCAGGGAGATTCCGGTATTGGGAATCACGTCGGCAACGACGGCGATGTTGAGAAACGCCTGAATCCCCACCTGGCTGACGATACCCAGCACCAGAAGACAGGAGAACATATCCGGTGCCCGCATGGCAATCACGTAACCGCGCCATACGAACAGCAAAAACAGCAGAATCAGTGCTGCCGCACCCACAAACCCCATCTCCTCGCACCAGATGGTAAAGATGAAGTCATTCTGCGCCTCAGAAACGTAACTGTATTTCTGCCGGCTGGCACCAAGGCCTACGCCCAGAAATCCGCCCGATCCGATGGCCAGAAGCCCCTGGGTCGTCTGCCACGCCTCGTCCAGTTTGTCGGCATTTTCGTCCGTGAACGTGAGAATTCTCTGCAGTGCATACGGATTCATTGCCAGAAAAGCACCCACCGCCGCGGATCCGCCCACGCCCACGATTGCCGCCATCCATCCGGGATGGACACCGCCCACAAACATGACGGCAAGACCGATCATACCAAGAATCACCGTACCGGACAAATGCTTTTCAAGCAATACCAGCACGCAGGCGGCCCCCACAAAACAGCAGGGGATAAGGGCGCTCCAGATAAACGTATCCTTCCAGTTATCCCGCGCCAGCACCTTCTCCCGGTACGTATCCAGATACCACGAAAGCGCCAGCACCAGCGCCACCTTCATGATTTCCGACGGCTGGAACGTAAAGGGCGTACCCTTCAGGCCAAGCCATCGCCGTGCCTCGCCGTTACTGATGCCGATTCCGGGAATCAGCACGATCACGAGAAGGACAAGCGAAACGATAAATACGGGCAAAGCAAACCGTTTGTAAAACGACGGTGGAAAAATGCTCACAATTGTCATGGCAACCGCGCCGATTACGATAAACATAAGCTGGCGCTTGATATAATACATACTGTCGCCCTCTTCCGCCAGTGCGGAAGGATAACTGGCACTGAATACCATCACAGAACCGAGTGCCAGCAAAATGAGCAGCAGCGAAAGCATCACCCGATCCGCACCGGTGCGCACGCGGACAATATTTTCCTCTTTATCCCGTACGGCAATCTGGGACATAGATTCCCGCCTTACGGTAAGCTCTGTATTCTTTTTGGGAATTCTGCCGCTTTTCCCTGCGGCAGAATTATCCGCTGCCGCCATACGCGGCTCACGGATTGCCGCTGCAGTACGCTGTCTGCCCGTGTGCGTCACAGGCGCAGGAGTACGTGTCTTTTTTTCTTTTTGATCCATATTTGCCATAAACATACTCCTTTACGTACTCTAAGTGAAATGCAAAAATCTCAAAAGCCGATATAAGTAAAACCGGCCTCCGGCAGTCCGAACCAGGCAATGAGGCAGAACAGCGCGGTCACTGCGGTAAAGACCGCCACGATCTTTACTTCACTCCAGCCGCATTTTTCAAAATGATGGTGGATAGGTGCCATACGGAACAGCCGTTTTCCGTGGGTGAGTTTGAAATATCCCACCTGCAGGATCACAGATGCCGTCTCACAGATATACACGATACCGCAGATCACCACGATAAGAGGACAGCCGGTAAGAAACGCACCGCCCACTACCATGGCGCCGAAAAACAGCGATCCGGTATCGCCCATAAACACGCGGGCGGGATAGAAATTATACACGAGAAATCCGAGAGACGAACCAATCAGCACGGCAGCTGCGAGGGAAAGGGATACGCGGTCAGCCCAGCCCGGACCGCCGAGGAAAAACGCAGCCGCGGCGAAGAATCCGCCCACCACCAGGGTGATGGAAGAAGCAAGTCCGTCAATGCCGTCCGTCAGATTCACGGCGTTTACCATGCCGGTCAGAAGAAGCAGGGCAATCACGTAATAGAAGATGCCCAGATCCCACGAAAGTGCCGTAAACGGAATCGTAAGCTCTGTTGTGATCTGCCCGGTGAGGGAAAGCACCGTCAGAAACAGGGCGGCGGCAATCAGCTGCAGAAGATACTTCTGCGGTGCGGTAAGCCCCTCGTTCTGCTTTTTGCGAAGCTTTGCCCGGTCGTCGATCACGCCGATCAGCCCGTTCAAAACGCCGTATCCGAGAACGGTAAGAAACGGAACCACGCATGAAAACCATCCGTTCACGGCGGTATATACCGTCGCCGCCGCGGCAGCAATCAGGGAAGCCGCAATAAATGCAAGGCCGCCCATGGTGGGAGTTCCCTCTTTGCTTTTATGCCAGCGCGGTCCGATATCCAGAATCTTCTGCCCCATTTTCTTGCTTTTCAGATAGGGAATCAGCCGGCGGGAAATCAGAACCGTACAGAGAAACGTCAGAAGAAGCACGGCGAGAAATACAATCGTATCGTTCATAACAGCGTTTCCTTTTGCCTTATACTTTTTTGCGGCGGCGTTCCTTCATACACTGCAGTACACGCTCTGCCTGTACACCGCGGCTTGCCTTTACCAGCAGTACGCTGCCCGGCTCCAGCGCCTCCAGAATCATATCCGCCATCGCCTCCGGATTGCGGCTGTCCAGGCTTACATACACGTTATCCGCACGGATGCCGTGCTTGATGGCAGCCTCCGCCACCACATCCGCCATCATACCGTAACAGAACAGACGGTTCACCTTCGTCTGGGCGGCATACAGCCCCAGCTGATCGTGCATCAGTCTGGTGTACTCGCCAAGCTCCAGCATATCGCCCAGCAGTGCGGCAGCCGGCACGTTTTTCCGTGCCGCCACCGCCGAAAGAACATCCAGGGCGGCGCGCATGGATTCCGGACTGGCATTGTAGCAATCCTCAATAACAGTAAACGCGCCCATCTCATAGATCTTCTGGCGCATATCTGCACCGCGGAATTTCAGAAGTCCCGCCCGGATCGTCTCCTCGGAAAGGCCCAAAAGCGTTCCAACCGCATAGGCGGCAAGGGCGTTATACACGTTATGCCGTCCAAGGGTCGGGATTTTCACGTTGGTAACAGCACGATCCTGGCAGATGAGATCAAACAGCATGCCGTCATCCATGGTACGGATGTTGACCGCGCGGTAATCACCCAGCGAATTGCCGATGCTCATAAGCAGCGGTGCCTGCGGCATAGCCTGGGCACGCTCGTACAGAAGTGGCTCATCCGCATTCAGAAGCAGGACGCCGTCCTCTTTCATGCCGGCAGTAATCTCCATTTTCGCCCGGCAGATGTTCTCCCGGGTACCGAGAGACGCCAGATGGGACGTGCCGATATTGGTAATCACCGCAATATCCGGTTCCGCAATCCTTGACAGCCGTTCGATTTCGCCGAAATTGCTCATACCCATTTCCAATACAGAAATGGCATCCTCCGGCTGAAGGGTAAACAGCGTCATGGCAAGACCCAGATCGTTATTGTGGTTTCCTTCCGTTTTGTGCGTCCGTCTGCCGGCGGATGCCACGGCGGCGATAAATTCCTTGGTTGTGGTTTTCCCCACGCTGCCGGTGACGGCGATCACCTGCACTGCACTGCGTCTGCGGTAATCGGCCGCCAATTCCCCCAGTGCGTATATTGTATCCTCTACAAGAACAACAGCACAGGTTTTTCCGGCGAGATTGTCCGGCACGCGCTGTGCCAGAAAGCACACCGCGCCGGCATCGGCCGCCGCCGCCATATAATCGTGACCGTCCACCCGTTCGCCGGCAATGGCGGCAAACAGAGCGCCCGCCTTTACCTCCCGGGAATCGGTACATATGTTGGTAACGCGCAGATCGGCTTTCTCTCCGATAATATGGAGCGTACCGCCCACGATCTGAGCAATTTCATCCGGTGTATAAGCAGTAATTTTCAGTTGAGCATTCATGGTTTTTGCTGTGCGGCCTGAGCCGCCGTATATCCTTTCTGCATTTTTCGCCGCGCCGGGCGCGGTCCATTCTGTATGGCGTACGAACCTCCGTTACGTACGCCGCCGGCGTGCTTCCCACGCCTCTTTCGCGATCGCCGCTTCATCAAAGGGATGCTTTCCCTCGGCGGTAATTTCATATTTCTCATGTCCTTTGCCGGCAAAAAGCAATATCTCCCCGGCACGCGCTTCGTTTACTGCGTACCGAATCGCCTCGCGCCGATCTGCAATCACAGTATAAGGCTTCTCCCGGTCGATTCCCCGGAGAATTTCTTTTATGATCCCGAAAGGATCCTCCGTACGGCTGTTATCCGCCGTAACAATTACAAAATCGGAAAGCGCCGAGGCAATACGCCCCATCTGCGGACGCTTCAGGGCATCCCGATCTCCCCCGCATCCGAACAGAAGCGTGATCTTCTGCCCCGATACACGTGCCGCCCGCACTGTACGGAGAAGCGTCTCCAGCGCCGCCGGCGTGTGAGCATAATCCACAAAAAGCGAAAAGGGAGCACCGGGCAAATCCACCCGTTCCAACCGTCCCGGTACGCCGGGAAAAGCGGCAAGCGCTTCCTGCACAGTCACCGGATCCACCCCCAGCCGCAAAGCGGCTGTAACAGCGAGAAGCGTATTGGACGCCGTAAACTGTCCGGGTACCGGCACGCGAATGCGAAACACTGCCGATTTTGAAAAATACACGTAGGACACCCCATCCATGCCTTCCGGCAGGATCCGCAGAGCCGCCGCCTCCGCCTGCATCGGACATGTGGGTTTCGTCACTGTACAGATCATCGTACAGGCGGGCGCAAGCGCAGACAGCCGCGCAGATGACGGATCGTCTCCATTGAGAATGCCCACAGGTGCGAGGGTGAACAGCCGCGCTTTGGCGGCAAGGTACGATTCCATCGTGCCGTGATAATCCAGATGCTCCGGCGAAAGGTTCGTAAAGATGCCCATATCGATACGCATAGCATCCGGCTTTTTCAGTGCCAGCGCATGGGATGTGATTTCCAGAATGAGGATTTCCACACCCGCGTCCCGCATTTTTGCCGCCGCTCCGTACAGATATTCCGGATCGGGAGTAGTCATAGCGGCAGGGGTGTCCGAAAGCTCACCGCCGCCCTTCAGATCCAGCACCTGCCCAAGGCAGAGGCAGTTTACCGTGCCGATCAGCCCGGTTTTGTACCCTGCCGCTGTAAGGATCGCGTTTAGATAATAGGCAGTAGACGTCTTTCCGTTGGTGCCGGTAATCCCGATCACCCGCATATGCCGGGTGGGATCGCCGTACCGGTTGTTCCAGATCTGTGCCGCGGCAAGGCGCGTATCCTTCACCGCCACATAGGGGATGCCCGCAGGGATCTCCTCCCCCTCCCGGATCACTGCCGCGTACGCACCGCGTGCCGCGGCATCCGAGATGTATCGGTGTCCGTCCCGCCGGGTACCGGCAAGACAGAGAAACAGCCCCTCCGCCGATGCACGGCGGGAATCGGAGAAAACAGCAGATATTTCCCGGTGAGGATCGGCACAAAGTGCCGTAACCTCCACACCGGACAAAAGCGCAGATAACTGCATTGGATACCTCCGGAAGTGAAATAAGGGAACGCCTTTACACTTCCGGTCATGCGTCAGTCGTCGGTAAGGCCCAGATGACGCACTTCGATTGTTACCACAGTGGCGGCGGGCACGGTTTCTCCTGCGGCAGGCGACTGGCTGATTACCGTGGCTGTATCGCCGTTAGTCGCGCCGGTAAGGGAAACGTTCAGTCCCGCATTCACCAGAAGACGGTTTGCCGCCTCGGCGGTTTTACCCACCAGATCGGGAACGGTCACTGTATTTTTCGGTGTCTCCTCACCTGTATACAGGATCAGTTTACCGGTATCCTTGAAGATGGAGGAGCCGGCGGCAGGCACCTGTGCAGTTACCTTGTCACCGTCGCCCACGATGGTATACTGAATGCCGCGCCAGCCAAGGTCGGCAACGCTGGCCTCTCTGGTTGCACCCACGTAATTGGAAATACTGATCTCGATCCGTTTCAGCTCTTCATCAGTGTATTGTGCTTCCACGCCCATATACGGAAGCACGAAGGAAAGCAGCTTCGATACATACGGTGCGGCAACCACACTGCCGTATACACTGCCCTTCATCGGTTCATCCACCACAATCAGCACAGCCACTTTGGGATCATCCATGGGAGCATATGCCACGCAGGAACCGATACGGTACGATTTCTCGCCGTTTTCGTCCACTTTGTCACGTTTTTCGGACGTACCTGTTTTTGCGGCCACCTTGTATCCCTTTACGTAGGCATTTTTGGCGCCGCCGTTTCCGGATACGCCGTCCTCCAGAATCCAGGTGATGGTATCGCACGTTTCCGTGCTGACTACCTGTCGCTTGGCTTCCTGCTCGTAGGACTGGATCACGCTGCCGCTGTCGTCCACGATACCGGAAAGAAGATGGGGCGTAATCAGATAGCCGCCGTTGGCAATAGACGATACCGCCGTAATCTGCTGCAGCGGCGTGGTTTTAAACGTCTGCCCGAATGCATACACCGCCAGAGATACGCCGCCAAAATCCTTAAAGGAACTGATTATGGATGGGCTTTCTCCGGGCAGATCTATGCCTGTCAGAGATCCGTAGCCAAAAGCAAGAAAGTAGTCGTAGAAGATCTCTCTGCCCATCTTCTGGGCGATCTGCATCATGGTAGGATTGCAGGACTGCTGCAGCATCTGGTAGAAAGGCATCGTACCGTGACCGCCTTTTTTGTGGCACTTGATATTGCCGTATCCCTCCACAAAGTACTGTCCGCTGCAGGAGAAATTTTTCTTTATATCCACTGCGTTTTCTTCCAGCGCCATAGCAGTGGTAAGAATTTTGAACGTGGAACCCGGCTCGTACAGTTCGGTAACCGCCTTGTTTTTCCACATGGCATACAGAAGATTCATTTTCGTTTCCGCATATGCAGCCGATTCCGGATCCAGAAGCGCAAGCTTCGCCTGCGACTCTTCATCCAGCGTATACGGATGATTCAGATCAAAGGGCGGGTACGTTGCCATACCCAGAATACCGCCGGTTTTTACATCCATCACAATACCCGTCACACGGTTGCCCGCGGCAGATTCGTAGTACGTATCCCGCAGCTGATTCTCCAGCTCGTACTGGATGTACATATCCAGCGTGGTAACAAGATTGTATCCGTTTTCCGCCTCTACGTAACTCTCGTAGTCGAAAGGCATATCGTTGTTGTGGGCATCCTGCGCCTTGATATACCGGCCGGACGTACCCTCCATGATGTTGTTGTAGTAGGCTTCCAGGCCATAGACACCCGCACCGTCACTGTTTGTAAAACCGATCACATGGGAGGCAAGCGTATCGTAAGGGTAATAGCGAATGGCGGAAGCACGGAGGTACACCTGTCTTGTAAGATCGTACTCTGCAATAAAGGCACGCACCTGATCGGCGGCCGCCTCATCCACGTTTTTCTTTATCACCTCGTAACGGCGTCCGTTTTTCGCTGCTTTTTCAATAACAGAATCGTAATCCACATCCAGAATGTCTGACAGCGCACGGGCAATCAGCTGATTCATGGGAATCCCGCTGTAGGAGGCCCCGTCCGCACTATTCCAGGCGTACAGCGCGTCCTGCCCTTCCGCTTCTGCCATGGCATCAATAATATCCTGGGGTGAGATGAAGATCAGATACACCGTGGCGTTGGTAGCAAGGGTGTTTCCGTTTTTATCGTAGATCGTTCCCCGTTCGGGATTGACTTCCGTTTCATAGGTAAGCTGATTCAGAACTTCTTTCTGATAATAATCGTACTGCAAAACCTGCAGATCAAACAGCGCGTATAGCAGGACGCAGGAGACGGCGATGAATACACCCATCAGCACAAGCGCGCGCTGCAATGTTTTTCGATCAATTCTCTTGGCGGCGGCTGCCACTGCTTTCTCCTCCTCATTTCCGGCAGTTGTGAAAAAACGTTACCGGCGAAAAAACGCAAGCCTATGCTTGCGGTTTCATGATTCTCCCTATATTGTATGAATGTGACGGAAAAATCATGCCTGTTTTGCGCGCGGCAAAAATTTCGAAAAACGCGGGACGCAATTTTGTGCGTGCCCGCGTCACTCATAAGCGCAAGTCGTCGTCAGTCTATGTATTCCCGCAGTTTTGCGAAATTTTCACCAATAGCGGAGAGCAGATTCCCCAAAATACCACTCTTAGCCTCTGTCTCCTCATTCTCCGGCAGAGAAAGTTCCACCCGGTTTCCGCCGGATACGGTCACAAAACGGCTTTCCACCAGATCACTCTTTACCATACCGATCTCGTTTACGGCGATATCCTCGATCACACGGATATCATCCCGTTCTTCCAGCCGAAGAGTAAGTTCTTCTTCTTCCTGTGCCAGTGCACGCTGCTGGGCGGCCAGCGCATCAATCTCGCTGGAAAGCTCGTAATTCTGCGCAAAGCTGAGCACGATAACCATAACCATAACGGTAAAGATCGTCAGCATAACCAACGCCGCAAAAGGAAACGGCGCACGGGCGATACGAACCTCTGCCGGGGGCGTCTTTACCTTGGCCGCTTTTGCGGCGGCTTCGGCAGAGCGTCGTCTCATGGACTCTGCGCTGAAGGCAGAAGAGGACGCCGCCGCACGGGGGGAAGAATGTACATGCGCACGGGTACCGGAATTGGCGGCAGCAGGGTTCTTTCCGTTCACAGAAGCCGCGGCAG
>JAZQDY010000046.1:0-3084 GCA_045547015.1 Eubacteriales bacterium
TGAGCCAAGGAGTTGACTCTCTACCTTGTCTTCCTAAGACCGCTTGGCCTCCGACTTGCCCTCATCAGCCGCATTATCTACACCGTTATTGCACTGGCTGGTCTTTGGTGCGTATCCCTCCTTTTCCGTTCCAGAGAAGCCATTGAAGAATGAATACCGATAAAATGGGACTGCCGTTCACTGTGCGGCAGTCCCGTTTTTCTACAGACGCAGCACAGACTTCGACATGTTCCCTGCACTAACAGGCGATTTCAGCATATTATGGAGTGAGGTGTCAAAACCGAGAAACAGAGAAAGGACACTCTATTATGCATGATACAAAAATTTGCCTTTTGGGCGGTGATACAAGACAGTATTCCCTGGCCAATCATCTTGCCGCAAGCGGATATGAAACGGCAGTCTGGGGCATACCGATTCTCGCCGACACGGCAGGAAATACATCTTTTGGCGGTGTAAAATGCAGTGATCCGCGCAGCGCTGCGGCGGAAAGCCGGGCTGTCATTTTGCCTTTGCCCGCCTCCCGTGACGGTGTCCGCATAAACTGCATGTTTTCCGACGATACCGCGGATGAATTCAATCGGGAACTGCGACTGACAGAACTGATGGAAATACTCTCTCCGGGCACGCTTCTGCTTGCCGGCATGCCGGGAGATGTACTGAAAACAATGGCACGGGATGCCAATATTAAACTGATCGATTATTATGACTGTGAAGAGGTACAGATAAAAAATGCCATTCCTACCGCAGAAGGCGCTGTTGCTTTGGCACTGGAAGCCTTGCCCGTTACGCTGTACGGCGCCTCTGTCACTGTCGTGGGCTACGGCCGGATCAGCCAGCGGCTGGCGGCTGTTCTCCATGCGCTGGGGGCTCGTATTACAGTAGCGGCACGAAGCCTGCGCGATCTTACCTGGGCGGGTGTTGCCGGCTATACAGCATTACCTATGCAGGATTTTCTGAACAATCCGGGAGCCCCGGATGTTCTTTTCAATACAGTTCCCGCACCGATTCTGAGCGAAACGGTCCTCACTGCACTGCCGCCGAGCACTCTTATCATTGAACTTGCGTCTGCACCAGGTGGCATTGATCCGGGAGCAGCACGCACAGCACAGCAGAAAATCATTCGCGCCCCTTCCCTTCCCGGACGGGTTGCCCCCTTTACCGCCGGAAAAATTCTTTTTGAAACAATCCGCCGTCTGCTGATTGAGGAAGGAGTGGTGCCGGAATGATCGGTTACGCCCTGTGCGGCTCTTTCTGCACACACAGACAATCCCTCACTGCCTTGCAGACACTGATAGACAAGGGCGTCGACGTGCAGCCTATCGTAAGCGAAACGGCGGCTGCCACGGACACGCGGTTCGGCAAAGCGGCAGATCTTCTGACAACCCTGACCCATATGACCGGACGCCGCCCCATCACCACGATAAAAGAAGCGGAACCGCTGGGCCCCACCGTACCGCTGGAAGCGCTGATCATCGCACCGTGCACCGGCAATACGCTGGCAAAGCTTTCGAACGGTATCACAGATACAGCCGTATGCATGGCGGCAAAAGCACACATGCGCTGTGCCCGCCCCTTGCTGATTGCACTGGCAACCAACGACGCGCTGTCTGCCAATCTTGCAAATCTGGCTGCCGTCATGCAGAGAAAAAACGTATTTTTCGTCCCGCTTCTTCAGGATGATCCCCTCGGCAAACCTTTTTCTCTTGTGGCTGATTTTTCGCTTGTGCCCGATTCATTCCTTGCCATGCATGAGAAAAAACAGCTGCGCCCTTTGTTTCGATAAGGGATTTCGACAGCAAAAACCCAGCATTTTCAGCATCACCGCCCCACTTCTGCAATATTTTTTTGAAAACACGTTGCTTTTCCGCTCCTCTCATGGTATAATACTCTCAACTATCAGTGAGGTATTTTATGAACAAAAGCAACGAAAACGCCAAAAAGCTATGGCTGACTCTGGCGCTTCTTACCGTCGCCATCGTTCTTGCCATTGGAATGGATTCTGTTTCGCTCCCTGCCTTTACTGTCCCACAAAGCGATGACATACAGGATAGGGAGAACACCGACAGCGTGTTACTCACCGATGACGAAGCATCCGCGTCCGTTTCCATGGAAATCATCACGGGAAGCACGGATACCGTCTCGGAAGATAAGACACTGTCTCTCACGTTTCTCGGCGAATGTGCTCCGGGCAGTCCCTACGGCACAACAGCTTACGGTTCCCTGAATGC
This sequence comes from Eubacteriales bacterium, assembly GCA_045547015.1. Classification (GTDB taxonomy): domain Bacteria; phylum Bacillota; class Clostridia; order Oscillospirales; family CAG-272; genus SIG701. The sequence continues at coordinate 2,229 of JAZQDY010000046.1, forward strand.
GCTGACCGCCTCGCAGGGATCCTCCTATTTCTTTTCACAGCTTTCTTCTCTTCTCTCTGCTGATGATCTTACAGTGATTTCCAACCGGTGTACTTTTACAGATTCGCCTGTCCCGGGAAATTCCGTATGCTCCGCGCCTGTGGAAAACCTTTCCGTTTTTACAGACGGTCACATAGACGTAGTAGCGCATCTGTCGGCTGAAAGTGGGAATACGACCACAGATGCTGTGGATTTATACACGGCCGCTGGTCTGACTGCTGCCGTCAGCGGTACGGTACACGCCATCGACCGCCATGGCATCCGCACTGCCATTCTGTATGAACAGATCACGAAAAACACAAACGTGGCAGCGCTTACGGGAAAGATACAGGAAATCAAAAACACGGCAGATTATGTGATTCTGTACTTTCACGGCGGCGAAAAAGATTCCCATGAAGCGGAAGACTGGCTGCGCACCATTCTGCAGTCATGCATCCGCGCGGGCATTTCTCTGGCAGTCGGTGTGGGTCCTGATGTCCTTCGCCCGATTGAAACATTTGAGGGCGGTACGATTGTCTACTCCTTGGGCAGTCTTGTGGATGGCGCTGTGCTTGTTCCCGAAAATGCATCTATTATCCTGCAGGCGGAGCTTTCCCGCAGTGAAACCGGCGTAATTCTGTCGGAACTGACCGTTATCCCCTGTTACGTCTATAAAAACATCTGGCAGCCGGCAATTATGACAGATGAAGCCGACAAGCAGCTGGTTCATCAGTTTCTCACGGGCGAGACTTCCATGCCGATAAAAATCACCCTCCAATAAAACACAGTCTATACAGAAACGCCGCAGGCTCAGCCTGCGGCGTTTCGTTTTATTGTC
>JAZQDY010000047.1:0-5239 GCA_045547015.1 Eubacteriales bacterium
CCTTGTCTTCCTAAGACCGCTTGGCCTCCGACTTCGCCGTTCCATACGCAGCGGATCACCATCAGACCTCTGAGAAGATCGGGACGGCTGGGAAACAGCTCATCCACATTCTTGCCGGCTCTTTCGCAGCACTTGCGCATCTTTACACCCACGGCCATGAGCAGGTCACCGTTTTTATCGAACACTTCCGTGCTGGGGAATACGTCGTTTTTGTAGAAATATTCGGGCTTCAAGGGATCTGCGGGATCAAATTCTTCACCTTCTTCGTAGGTAACCATCTGCTGCATATAGGTACCGTCTTCCAGGGTAACACCCAGGATGGTATGCTCTGCAAGGGCGGAGGGGTCACCAACGCTCCAAAGGAGGCGGTACGATTCTTTGTGACCGTTCTTCCACACACGTTCCAGTGCAGTGCCTACGAAATGCTTATGCACAGGGTTCCACTTACCCTTGATGTTGTTGGGGCACAGTGCTCCATGATCGCCGTACATCTGCACGGAGCTGCCTGCGGAACCGGTTTCCACCACCGGCGACCATTCGCCCCAGGTTCTGCCGTTGTCTTCGCTGATGCGGTACTTGCTGCCGTCGGAAAAGTCACCGGAAGATACGTAGGAGCAGGTTTCCTTGCGAGAGAGTCCTTCGCTGTCGCAATAATACTGATGGTAAACTTCTGCCACGCCGTCATTGCGGGCTTCTGCATATTTGATGGCTTCTACTTTCAACATAATAAAATCTCCTGTTTGTAAATGGATTTATATGTGTATTTTATTCGGGCAGGGTGAGCTTATAGAGCCAGGATTCCGCCTTGAACTGGGAAACGCCCGGGAACTGACCGTATTTCGTCAAACGGATTTCCAACTTGCCGGTTTCTCTGTCCTGCAGCAGATCGAAGTTGGAAAGCTGTACTTTGGCGGGTTCGCCTTCCCGCTTGGTATCAATGATGGTGAAAGTGTCCTTCTTTGCCGTTCCGTAAGTTTCGTCTACTTCTACGATGCACAGCGGCCAGCGGGGAAAACTGCCCTCGAAGATCTTGTGATCGGTGATGTTGCCGATCCAGTAAAGGCGGCCGTTGCGCTCATCGCGGAAGAAATGGGAACAGGTGGCAGGGGAATAAATTACCTCGCCGTCATCAAAGTGCCACGGCACGGGATCGGTGAAGGTCTTGCCGCCGTCGTCGGAATAGGTATACCACTTGAAACCGGGCGTACCGGGCTCAATGCGGGTCCTCCAGGCTTTGCTCGAGACGTTGGAGCCGCGGAAGACCACCACGATTCGGCCGGATTTCAGTTTTGCTATGGTCGGCTCATCCACGCCCCGGGAGGATTTCAGATCGGAAATCAGAATGGGGCGGGAGGGGATGCAGTCGTAGGTTTCGCCATTCCATACGCCGCGGATGACTATCATATTGCGGAGCAGATAGGGGGAGGAAGGAAAGTGCTCGCTTACGTCCACGCCGGCGATCTCACAGCATTTGTATACCGGTACGCCGATGGGGAAGAGAATATCGCCGTTGTCATCAATCACAATGTCATGGGTGGGGAAGGCGTTGTTTTTGAAGAAATGCTCGGGATTGAGCGGATTTTCCGGATCAAAATCCGCACCTTCCTCGTATTTTACGAGCGTGTTGCGGGAGGTGCCGCCGTCCTCACGGACGCCGATATAGGCGTGATCGGCAAGAGAAGTGTGATCGCCGCTCCAGAATTTTTTGAACGCTGCCTCATGACCGTTCTCGAAGAAGCGGGACATACCCACGCCGACGAAATGCTTATGTACCGGATTCCATACGCCCTGGATATTCTTCGGATAGTTGCGCTCATGAGGTCCGTACACCTCGTAACCGCCGGCCTTGCGGGTGTTTTCCCATTCACCCCAGGTTCTGCCGTTGTCCTCACTGATACGCTGCCGGCTGTCGTCGGCAAAGTCCGTAGAGGACTGGAAGGAACAGCCCTCGATGCGGACGAGACCTTCTCTGTCCCGGTAATACTGTCCGTAGTTTTCGGATACGGCGTCTTCGCGCGCTTCACGGTATTTGATGGCTTCTACTGTAATCATTGTGAAATCTCCTTATTCGAAAGGGGAGTGGGTTTATTCTTCGGGAAGGGTGATCTCGTACATCCAGGATTCTGACTGGAACGTGGGCTGCCCTTCAAACTGACCGTATTTTGTCAGACGCAGTTCCAACTTGCCCGTTTCACGGTCCTGGAGAAGCCCGAAGTTGGAGAGCTGTACTCTGTCGGAATCGCCCTCACGCTTGGTGTCAATGATCGTGAAGGATTCTTTCTTTGCCAGACCGTAGGTTTCGTCCACCTCTACGATGCACAGCGGCCAGCGGGGGAAATTCCCCTTGACTTTGTGGTCGGTGATGTTGCCGATCCAGTACAGGCGGTCGTTGCGCTGATCGCGGATGAAACGGGAGATGGTGGCGGAGGAGTAGATGACCTCACCGTCGTCAAAGTGCCACGGCACAGGATCGGTAAAGGTCTTGCCGCCGTCGTCGGACCAGCAGTACCACTTGAAACCGGGTGTGCCGGGCTCAATGCGGGTTCTCCACGCCTTGCTTGCCACGTTGGAACCGCGGAATACGACTACGATACGGCCGGATTTCAGCTTCATGATGGTGGGCTCATCCACGCCGCGTGAGGATTTCAGATCGGAGATCAGAATCGGACGGGAGGGGATGCAGTCGTAGGTCTCGCCGTTCCATACGCCACGGATAACGATCATGTTGCGGAGCAGATAGGGCGAAGACGGGAAATGCTCGTTTACGTCCACGCCGGCGATTTCGCAGCACTTGTATACCGGTACGCCCAAGGGGAAGAGGATATCGCCGTTGTCGTCGATCACGATATTGGTGCCGGGGAAGCCGTTGTTCTTATAGAAATGCTCCGGATTCAAAGGATCTGCCGGATCAAAGTCCGCACCTTCTTCGTATTTTACCAGCGTGTTGCGGGAGGTGCCGCCGTCTTCACGCACGCCGATATGGGCGTGGTCAGCCAGGGAGGTGTGATCGCCGCCCCAGAATTTTTTGTACGCTTCGATATGACCATTCTCAAAGAAGCGGGACATGCCTACGCCTACGAAGTGCTTGTGTACCGGATTCCAAACGCCGCGGATATTCTTCGGGTAGTTTCTTTCATGGGGACCGTACACTTCATAGCCGCTCTGTTCATAGATGTCTTCCCATTCGCCCCAGGTTCTGCCGTTGTCTTCACTGATGCGCTGCTTTCTGCCATCGCTGAAATCGCTGGTGGACTGAAAGGAGCACGTTTCAATGCGGACCAGTCCCTCACTGTCCCGGTAGGACTGTCCGTAGTTTTCCGCCACGGCGTCTTCCCGTGCTTCTCTGTATTTAATAGCGTTTACTGTAATCATAAAATAAACCCTCCTTTTTTGTATATATTATTCCAATATAATTTCGTAGTGCCAGGCTTCCGCTTTCCAGTTCTGGCCGGGGAACTGACCGGATTTTGTCAGGAATACTTCCAGATGTCCCGTCTCCCGGTTCTGAAGCAGATCAAAGTTAGAAAGCTGCACCTTTTCACCTTCGCCTTCCCGGCGGGTATCGATAACGGTGTAGGATGCCTTTTTCGCTGTGCCGTAGGTTTCGTCTACCTCCACGATCTGCAGAGGATAGCGAGGGAAGTTTTCGTACACCTTATGCCCGGTGATGTTGCCGATCCAGTACAGTTTGCCGTTCTGCTCACCGCGGAAGAGCATGGAGTAGCTGGAGGAAGAGTAGATAACTTCGCCGTCGTCAAAGTGCCAGGGCATGGCGGGGGTAAAGGTCTTGCCGCCGTCGTCGGACCAGGTGTACCACTTGAAGCCGGGGGTGCCGGGCTCAATGCGGGTGTTCCATGCTTTGTTCATGTAATACGCACCGCGGAAGATAACCAGAATTCTGCCGGATTTGAGCAGGGCGATGGTAGGCTCATCCATACCCCGGGAGGACTGAAGATCGGAGATAACCACCGGGCGGGATGGAATGAATTCATACTCTTTTCCGTTCCAAACGCCGCGCATGACGATGAGACCTCTCTGGGGTTTGGAGGGGAATACCTCCTTTACGTCGATCCCCAGAATCTTGCAGCATTTCACCACGGATACGCCGATAGGGAAGAGAATGTCGCCGTTTTCGTCGATCACAATATTCTGACCGGGCATAGAGTTGTTGGTGGAGAAATGGGATTCTTTCAAGGGATCGGCGGGATCGAAATCGTCGCCTTCCTCGTATTTGATGAGGGAGAATCTGGTCTCGCCGCCTTCCTCACGCACGCCAATATGAGAGTGGTCGGAGAGAGTACGCTCCGTGCTGTTCCACAGCTTGCTGTATGCGTATTCATGACCGTTTATAAAAATGCGGGAGATGCCGATACCCACGTAATGCTTGTGTACCGGGTTCCAGATCATACCCATGTCACGGGGGAAGAGACGCTCGTGAGGCGGGTATTTTTCAAATCCGCTTTCCTCATAGATGCCTTCCCATTCGCCCCAGGTTTTCCCGTTATCGTAGCTTACACGCTGTTTGATATCGTCGGAGAAGTCGGAGGAGCTGCGGAAGTTGCATGCTTCGTACAGGGTGAGACCTTCCCGGTCTTTATAGAATTTTCTGTACGTCTCGATGTAGCCGTCGTCACGGGCGTCGGCGTATTTTGTTGCTTTTACAATCATGGTATTACTCCTTTTTTATAACATGTATCGGACTTAGTCCGGCAGAATGATTTCGTATACCCACGGCTCGGCCATATAAGTGGGCTTGCCGGGGAACTGACTGTATTTTGTCAGACGGACTTCGATGTTGCCGGTTTCCCGGTTTTGCAGAATGTCAAAATTGGAAAGCTGAACGTTTACGCCTTCGCCCTCGCGGCGGGTATCGATTACCGTATAGGATTCTTTCTTCGCCGTGCCGTAGGTTTCATCTACCTCCACGATTTGGAGGGGCCAGCGGGGAAGATTCTCGTAAACCTTATGTCCGGTGATGTTGCCGATCCAGTACAGTTTGCCGTTTTTCTCACTGCGGACGAAATGGGAGATGCTGGCGGAGGAGTAGATGACCTCGCCGTCATCGAAATGCCAGGGCATGGGCGGCGTGAACGTTTTGCCGCCGTCGTCAGACCAGCAGTACCACTTGAATGCAGGCGTACCCGGCTCAATGCGGGTTTTCCAAACCTCGTTCATGTAGTAAGCGCCGCGGAAGACGACCACGATTCTGCCGGATTTGAGCAGGGCAATGGTGGGTTCA
>JAZQDY010000048.1:0-5348 GCA_045547015.1 Eubacteriales bacterium
CTCATCCGTGAGCGCGGCATAATTTTCGATAATACCGTTGTGCACCAGCGTAAGAGAAGGTGCGCTGTGCGGATGGGAATTCTCATCCGACGGTGCGCCATGGGTCGCCCAGCGGGTATGCCCGATGCCGCAGGTACCGCACACAGCTTCTTCCCCGCCGTGTGTTTTCAGTTTTTCTTCCAGAATTTCCAGTTTTCCTTTTGCTTTTACGGTAGAGACACCGCTGTCCGTATGCACTGCGATTCCTGCCGAATCGTAGCCCCGGTAGGAAAGCGTCCTGAGACCACTGAGCAGGATTGGCACTGCATTCTCCGTGCCGCTGAATCCGATAATTCCGCACATATTCGCTTATTCTCCTTACATTTTCAGTTTATCGCCCGGTATCAGCGCCTACGCGCGCCGCAATCACGTCCGCCACGGACTTAGCCGCCGACGCAATCAGCGCTCCGTCATCGCCCTCCGCCATAACCCGGATCAAGGGCTCGGTACCGGAAGGACGGACCACAATCCGGCCCGTATTGCCTAAAGATTCCCGGGCGGATTCCATGGCATTCTTTATAGCAGCATCCGTGTAAAAATGCACTTTTCCCTCCGGCGTTACGGCAAGGTTAATCAGTACCTGCGGACAGGGGCGCATTTTTGTATTCAGCTGAGAAAGTTTCTTTCCCGTGCGCTTCATCAGATCAAACATCTGCAGGGCCGTAAGCTGCCCATCGCCGGTCCGGGCAAATTCCCGGAAAATGATATGGCCGGACTGCTCGCCGCCCAAGGCGTAATTCTCCCGCAGCATTTCCTCCAGTACGAACCGATCACCCACCTGCGTGGCGGCAAAGCGGATGCCATTCTCTTTGCAGAATCGCTGGAAGCCGAAATTGGTCATCACCGTACCCACCACGGTATCCCCGGTCAGCTTGCCCCGCTTTTTCATATCAGAAGCAAGGATAGAAAGAATCATATCCCCGTCAATGAGCGCACCCGTTTCGTCCACCATCATACAGCGATCCGCATCTCCGTCAAAAGCCGCACCGCCGTCAAGTCCGTGGGACTGCACGTACGCAGAAAGTGCCTCCGGATGGGTAGAGCCGCAATTTTCGTTGATATTCACCCCGTTTGGCGTATGGGACAGCAAATGGACCTCTGCGCCCAGCGCAGAAAACAGATCATACGCCGTAGCGGAAGCACTGCCGTTGGCACAGTCGAGAGCAATCCTGAGTCCCTTAAAATCCACCGAAAGCGTTTTCTTCAGATGCTCGATGTACAGCGCCCGGGCATCCGCATCGGCAGTAATCCGCCCGATTTCCCCGCCCACGGGTACGGAAATCTCCGCCGTGCCGTCCAGCACCAGCGTTTCGATCTGTTCTTCCAGCAGATCAGGCAGTTTGTAGCCGTCTCCGCTGAAGATTTTAATTCCGTTGGCAGGTGCGGCGTTATGGGACGCAGAAATCATCACGCCCGCGTCCGCTGAAAGCGCCCCTACCAAGTAAGAAACCGCCGGTGTAGGCACTACGCCCAACATGACTGCGTCTGCCCCGGCGGAGGTAATCCCCGCCGCCACGGCGCAGGCAAGCATATCCCCGGAAATCCGGGTATCCGTACCGATCAGAAACCGGGCACGTCTTCCCTCCGGTTTCAAAACGGATGCAGCCGCCCGACCGATGGCCACAGCGCGCTCACAGGTAAGCTCCGTATTGGCAATGCCCCGCACGCCGTCTGTTCCAAATAATCTGCCCATGATATCTCACGCCTCCTCGTTTCGCTGCGGCACAGTCACGCCGGCCGCCTTTACAATCATTCTCTCGCCGATCACACCGCGCACATGGGTGAGAGGGTACACACGCGTTCCCCGCCCGATTACCGTACCCGGCGACAGTACCGCGTGACAGCCGATTTCCGCAAAATCCCCTATCATAGCACCGCACTTCTTCCGGCCGGTGGCGATGGATGTCTCCCCATGAATGAAAACGGGCGTTTTATCCCCTTTCACATTGGAGGTAACAGCACCCGCGCCGAGATGGGCACGGTAACCGAGAATAGAATCGCCGCAGTAGTTAAAATGGGGAATCTGCACACCGTCAAAGAGAATAGAATTTTTCACCTCAGAGGAATTGCCCACAACGGCTCCCTCTCCTACAAGCACGCCGCCCCGTATATACGCCCCGGGACGGATCTCTGTGTTCTCTCCAATGATCGAGGGCGCTTCGATCACGGCAGACGGTGCCACTTTGGCACTTTTGGCAATCCATACGCCCGCCCGGGGACTGTCATACTGTTCCGCCGGCAGCTCTTCCCCGCAGGTACGGATAAAATCAGAAAGTTCCGAAAGCGCCTCCCACCCGTATGTGTACTGCCGCAGAAGCGGTGCGGCCATTGTGTGAGACAAATCAAACAGGCTGCTGTTTTTTATATGCATAAGTACGTTCTCCTCTGCTTATAAGTATCGTTTTCATTATCCAAACAAGTATGCGGTAATTTCATTGTATGATATACAGCTGGTTTTTGTTTTATCATTTTCTCCCAAAATTATACCATATAACACAAACGAAAGCAATCGTCGTGACGCACTTTTCGCATTTTCGTACAGATGAACAAACTAAAGTATAAATTTCAAACGATATTCTCCAACTTGAACAAAAAAAGAAAGCCGCAGAACGGAAATGCCGTTCTGCGGTTCTTCGTTTATTCGTTTTTTGTTCAGAAGTGGATTACGGCACCGTCCGATACCGCCAGTTCTCCCTCGAAAATGACCTTCTGAATCCGAATCATATCGTTCATGATAATAAGATTTGCCTTTTTGCCTGCTGCCAGCGTTCCCACCGTATTCTCGATACCGAGCAGCCGGGCAGGATTCAGCGTAGCACAGCGGATGGCGTGGCAGATACCGTAACCGGTATGTGCCATAAAGTTGCGGCATGCGTTATCCAGCGTCATACGGCTGCCTGCCAGATGTCCCTCATAATCGTAGTTCAGATCGGGACCGTAGGCAATGCCCTCCGCCTCGTTATTCAGGTATTTCTCCTTGGAGGCCATGGAGTCGGTAATCAGCACAATCCGTTCCACGCCTTTCGTCCGCACAACCATCCGAAGCATATCCGCATGGAGATGGATGCCCACCTCGTCCGAAATCAACTCCGCATACATATCGGGATTGTACAGGGTATACTCGTCACACCCGGGACCGATGCATCCTTGCGCAAAGCCGGGCGCTTTACCGGAATCGCCATGATGTGTCTGCACCTTCACGCCGTATTTTGCCACGCGGCGGCAGTCGGCGGCAGTGGCGTAGGAATGCCCCAGGGCGAAAATCGCCTGCGGATACCGGTCGTTTACGTCCTGCATAAACCCTTCGATCCCCGCGCGGGCGGGATCAATCGCCCAGATGCGCACCATATCGCCAAGAGCATCAAACAGCGGCTCATATTCTTCACGCAGAATATCCCCCTGCCAGCGGATCTCCCGCTGGTTGCTGCCGTTGCTGTTCATATACGGGCCTTCCATATAGAGACCGTTCATCACACGGCCAAGACCGGAATTCGACGCGGCACGGATTTTTTCCGCCCCCTGTGCCATCTGCTCCAGTGTCAGAGAGTAATACATGGTAGGCAGGATAGTTGTCTCACCGTGCCGGATGAAATGCTCTACGCACTTCATGGGCTCATGCACGAACAAATCGTCCTCCGAGCCGTGGTTATGAATATCGATCAACCCCGGCGCGGTATACAGTCCGCCCGCATCAATGATCTGTGCATCTGCGGGGATTTCCACTTCACTGCGGGGGCCAACCTGCACGATCATTCCCTTATCGTAAGTAATGGCACCGTCCCAAATAAGACCGTCCTCCATTACCAGCTTCGTATTGACGATGGCTTTCATTCTTCTTCTCCTCCCGCGGCATCCCGGCTGAGATACACCATATCCCTGAGCTGTACGCCGCATTCAAAAATGGGGTGATCATAATTGTCCGTAAAGAAATTCTTCACCCGGTGATGCTCCGTAAAACCGCACTTTTTATAGAAAGGAACGGTCAAAGGGCTGTCGCCCGTGCCCACCAGCATCTGCTTCATCCTGCCTCTGTAATGCGTCATCACAAATTCGATCAGTGTCCGTCCGTAGCCTTTTCCGTGCACGGACGGCTCGGTGGCGATATTTTTAATCTCGAACACGCCGTCTCCCAGATCGGCCACCACGCATTCGCCCACCGCCTCGGGATCAAACAGAACGAACATCTCGCCATCGTCCAGATAGCGGTCGATCATGTCCTCCTGCTCATCGGCGAGCAGCAGCAGCGTGAGATACTGTTTTTTATTTTCGGTGATCTGCCGGATTTCCATATATGGCACGCCCTTTCCTCTTCAGAAAAATACAGATGGAAATTGTGCCCCGCCGTCCGGCGGGGCACAATACGATGATTTTACATAGACAGCTCGGAATCGGGCTGACCGCAGTACCAGCTGGCAAACGGCTTTGCGATTGCCTCAGAAACGTAGCAGGTGCCCTTGCCCAGACGAAGAATGGAGGCCGGGCACTCCATGGAAATCGGTCCGTACAGTTCCAGACGGGAGATCATCCGCTGCCAGGAGCTGCCGTCGGGATTGACGAAATTGTGCAGTTCAAAGCGCTCTTTGGCACTTACGATATCCTTCGGACCGATAGTGGCAGCCTTCGGCGGTACGGCCCATACGTCACCGGATGCACCCATGGGACCGAACAGAGAGTTCTCACAGATAGTGAGCGGAACCTCGGTTACGATACGGGAATCCAGTTTCAAAAACTCTTCCAGAGAGTCAGCGGCAAATTCCTTCGAACGGGGATCAATGAATGCGGTGTGTCCCGGCCAGCCGGTAGCGGTATATACCACGTCCACGCCGCCGCCGGTGATCTCCTCGATCATGCGGGAATATACACCGGTTCCCTTATTTTCATTGGTATGTACGTGCCAGTGCTCCACATCGGGGCGCAGATCCTCACGGATACGACCGTAGAAATGATTCCGGAAGGAATAGCCAAGGCTGGCACCGTAGGTCAGAGGAGCCACGTTTCCGTCCTCGTCTGCCCATTCATCCATAGCGAAAGCGTGCACGTTGCGCGCACTTACGTTGAACTTGTTCAGCATCTCGGCTACGGCAGAATAAGCACCGGGCCACTGATTCGGGCAGATCATGCTGAAGGGCGTATCGTTGATATCGCTCATCAGGATGCGGTAGAACATATCCTGCACCAGGCACAGGGTGGGATCCATCACAACGCGGACGCTGAAGCCGTTTTCGTTGGTGTATTCCATGTCCTCCCGTTTGATATTGCGGATGCGTTCCAGCTCCTCCAGCGGCAGATCGCTGTGGGGCAGGAAGGAC
>JAZQDY010000049.1:0-4132 GCA_045547015.1 Eubacteriales bacterium
CCCGAAAATGGCAGATTCCGGACCGACCATCAGTGCTGCCTCGCCTGCGGCGGAAATCGCTACGCCGGAACGCTCAAACAGGGGCCAAAAGCCGGAGAAGTAACGGGGATTTGCGTAGTCTGCCTCGTTGCCGTTGACGATCAGCACGTCCAGTTTTTCTCTTTGCAGGATGGCAGCACAACGCTGTACTCTTTCTTTGTACTCATAATCGGGAATGCAAACTCTTGTCATGATTGTCTCCTCCTGAAATATATAGAATAGATTCATTAAAATTACTGTGACGTTTATTTCGTTTTCTTATTCGCAGTAGCCGGGCGTGGTATAGAATGCAACGGTGCGCGGTTCCGCTCTGCCGTACTGTGCCACAACCGGAACATCGCTTTCCAGCATAATGGCGTATTGTTCCCCTTCCACCGCGGTATGACCGCAGAAATCCTGGGCATTGTTGCTGCGGAGACAGCGTACACGCCGGGCGTCTACCGTCACGGTAAATTCCACCGGATCTTTGTCTGTGTAGAGCAGCGTTACGGTGATCTCTGCCGGACGGTCGCAGACATTTGTGATGATCACGGATTCGTGACCGGGAATACAGTTGACGCCCTCCGGGGGCAGTTCCGCATCAGGAAAGATCCATACTTTTTTGCCGTACATATTCTCCTCCGTTTTTCGAACTCTATTTGGATAGTTTTATTCGGTTGTATATATTCTACCATTGACAAAACCATTTTTCTTGTGTTATCATCATATATAATGGTAAAATCGTTACTTTCGAGGAGAGAGAGTATGCACGCATTTACGCATCTTGATAAAACACGGCACGGTACGCCTTCCTTCCCGGCTGAATATTATTACGTGGACAGTCATCATCCACGCTACCGGATGCCTTTTCACTGGCACAGTGAATGGGAAATTCTGCGGATTCTGGCCGGCGAATTCGTAATCTATCTGGAGGAAGAGGAGTATTTTGCACACGAAGGGGATATATTTTTGATTCGCGGCGGTATGCTCCACGGCGGAATCCCCAATGGATGCACGTACGAGTGCTTTGTATTTGATCTGTACGGCCTGTTCCGCAGTATGGACATGGTAAAGGAGTACCTCCGGCCCTTCTACCGGCAGACGCAGATTCCCAAATGCTTTTACCCTTGCGGAGAAAATCCGGCGGTGATGCGGATTACGGAGGAGCTGATGTCCGCTTTTCAACCGTCGTCTGAGAGGATTTCTCCGGAACTGGATACGGTGGGATGCCTGTGCAGACTGTTTTCGCTGATCCGAAAGGACGGTCTCTGCGTGCCGAATGCAGCGGTAACGGACGTAGACATGTACCGTATTGATCAGATCAAAGCGGTGCTGGAGTACATAGAAGAAAATTTTGATAGTCCCCTCTCACTTGAGGAGTTGGCGAGCGTTGTTGGTCAGAATCCGAAGTATTTCTGCCGCACCTTCAGACGTCTGACGCATCAGTCCCCGATGGATTATGTGAATTTCTACCGCATTGAACAGGCTGCATTCCTTCTCAGCACCACGAAGCGCTCTATCACTTCAGTTGCCATGGACTGCGGATTCAGTGAGAACAGTTATTTTACGAAGGTTTTCAGAAAATACAAAGGCGTTACTCCGAAAAAATACCGCGAAAGTATTGGCGTATAATCTGCGAAGCAGGACTGTGGCGGTTTAAGGAGCGGTTGTTTGAGAATTGCTTCTCCATCGACCATGGAAGGGAAGTCCATGCTTATCGTCGAGACAAAAAAGAAAGGGGCTGTCGCATTTAGTGCGACAGCCCCTTATGGCTCCGGGCATCTCATAGCCTTTACAAGTTCCTGTGTATATATACGCTTTCTGCGTGCATTTTTAAGCGTTAAACCTGCTCAGGCGTTCCTTTTCAAACTGCATCCGATACAGATCGTAATATTTTCCCTTCATTTGGAGGAGTTGGGCGTGGTTGCCCTCTTCGATGATTCTTCCCTTAGCGAGTACGATAATTTTGTCCGCATGCTGAATGGTGGACAATCGATGGGCAACCATGAGCATGGTACCGATATTCATCATTTTTTCAAGAGAATCCTGGATCAGAAGCTCCGTTTCTGTATCAATATTCGCCGTTGCCTCGTCCAGTATCATGACGGCGGGCTTGTGGACAATCGTTCTCGCAAAGGACAGAAGCTGACGCTGGCCAGCGGAGAAGTTGTTTCCCTGGCTGCGAACCACTTCGTCAAGACCGTTTGACAGCTTGTTGATAAAATGATCCGCATTGACGTAGCGGCACGCTTCTATCACAGCATCGTCATCCACACCCTCAAGCCCAAGCAGAATGTTGGAGCGGATGGTGCCGGTGAACAGGAATACGTCCTGCAGCATTTGGCCGAAATGACGGCGGAGGCAGGACAGTTTGATGGTTCGGATATCCCGTCCGTCCACCAAAATCTGCCCTTTTTGAATGTCGTAGTTCCGACACAGCAGACTGAGAATGGTGGTTTTTCCCGATCCTGTTGCGCCCACAAAGGCAACCGTGTCCCCTGCATTCACCGTGAAGGATACACCCTTGAGGATCCATTCATCCGGATTATAGGCGAACCATACGTCACGAAACTCGATATTTCCTTTGATAGATTCCAACTCCACAGCATCGGGGGCGTCTGTCACTTCAGGCTCCATGTCGAAGATGGTGAAGATCTTCTCCGCGGAGGCAAATGCGGACTGAAGCCAGTTGAACTGCTCCGCAAGGTTTTGGATGGGATTAAAGAATTTATTGATGTAGGAGTAGAAGGTTACCGCAATTCCGCTGGTCACCGTCTGACCAAGGAAGGAAACCTCTCTGATATATCCCCGTCCTGCTAAATACAGAAGACAGAGGATGGAGGAGATATACAGCATATAGACAAGGGGGCGGAAAATACTGAATACGATCATTTCTCCCTGTTTGGCTTTGCCCAGCGCCTGGTTTTTTCGCTCGAATTCATCCTTTTTCCACTCTTCGCGGTTGAATATCTGGATGATCTTCATACCGGACAGATTTTCGGAAAGGAACGTATTGATATCGGTGGTTCCGTCTTTCACCTTGCGGTACGCTTTACGGGAGAATTTACGGAAGACCACCGTAAACAGCACGATAAAGGGCACGAAACAGAGAACCATGATAGTCAGCATATAATTGAGGCATATCATAGCCACAAGTACGCCGATGATAATGAAGCAATTTTTAATCAGGTTCACAATCAGATTGGTGAACATCATGGAGATGGCTGCCGTATCGTTTGTTACACGGGTTACCAGCTTGCCAACGGGGATTTCGGTGTGCTGATGGTGGGAAAGCTTTTGGATATGTGTGAACAGATCTTCACGGATATGGGAGATGATCTTCTGGCCTGTTCGCTGAAGAACAATTGCCTGAATATAGGTGCAGATCAGAGAAATGACCAGAATAGAACCGTATAGTATAACCAATCTCAACAGATCCGAAACCGCCTCGGCGGCGGCACTGCCGTCCGTTTTGATCACTTCAATGATCTCACCAAGGAGAATGGGGGACACGATGTCGTATGCTACAGAAAACAGCATAACGCAGAGGACAAAGACGAAATTTTTCCAATACGGCTTGGCATAAACCAACAAACGGCGTGCGATCTCGCTGTCCTTCATGCTTCGGTCAAACCCGACGGCTTCCTTTTGTTTGCGGATGGCTAAATAGGCGGTAACAAAAATGATGGAAAGTACACCGAGGACTGCGCCTACAGCCAAAAGGGGATAAAACTCAAACATTTTCTGCCACCTCCATTTCGGTATCCTCCTTGTCCTGTTCTTCATCCAAGCGCTGAAGATCAACCATATTGCGGTACGGGGGACAGGTTTCGTAAAGATCGCTGTGCGTTCCCACAGCTGTTACTTTTCCGTCGTCGATAAATACGATTTTGTCCATGTTCTTGACAGTGGAAATTCTGTGAGCAATGAGGATGGTGGTCTTACCCTGTCTTAAGGGGCGCAGATTATCAAGAATCGTCTTTTCGGTTTTCACGTCAACGGCGGATACGGAGTCGTCAAGAATCAGCACGCTTGCATCTTTCAAAAGAGCGCGGGCAATGGAGATCCGCTGCTTCTGACCGCCGGATACCGTCACACCGCGTTCGCCGAGAAC
>JAZQDY010000050.1:0-13576 GCA_045547015.1 Eubacteriales bacterium
GGGAGATACGGCTGGTTTATCCTGTATGCCCTTGCCTACGGACTCCCTTTATATTTCATCTATTTTCTGAAGGACACCGGATTCAAGGTGTTTATTCTTCACATCACAGAAAAAGAGTTTAACCTAAAGCGTATTTTTAAACAGTTCACAGTACAATTTGGAAAATACGATCTCCTGGTTTACGCGGCATTTTCCTTGCTTTTACTGCTTCCTTTTAAGGATCCGTTTGATAATCCCGCCACATTAATATCCATCTCTCAGATGTTGTTTTATATGCTGCCTATTCCGCGTATCGTAAGTTATCTTTTGGCTGTTGTGTGGTTCGCGCTGCAGTATTATGCCTGTCTTGGGTTTGCGGCTCACTATTGGGATAAGCATCGGCTTCGTCCTAAAGATGACAGCACGGCATGGTAAAAACGATGGCATTCTGGATTATAGTACTGTGTGCTGCCGTATGGATTTTTGGATCCCCGTACATACGGTGCTTTATCAAACGGCACTGCGGTATGCGGCAAAACTGCAGGAAATCGGCGTGCCGTGGTGCTTTCCAAATCTGAACAGCAACAGAACCACCCGGGTCACAAAGCTGTACGATCTGTACCTCTTGATAACTGTGGGCATCGTAAAAGATATCGTTCCCAATGATTTTTCGCACGGCCGTAAAAACGGCGTGATTGTTTTTGGCGATAACGAGAGTGGAAAAACAGTATACCTGCGCTCTATCGGAACGATGCAGATTCTTGCCCAAGCGGGATTACCCATTCCCTGTGAGCATGCAGAGATCGGTGTGTGTTCCCGGATCGCCGCGCAATTTTCCGAAGCGGAAAAAGAGTGCAGTGAAGAAAGTGAATCTGGACGGTTTGAAGAAGAGGTTCGGGAGCTTGCCACCATGGTTGATACTTTGAAGGAGGGTTCCCTCGTGTTTCTCAACGAGACATTCCAAAGTACCGCCTACAACGAGGGTGCGGAGGGCCTGTATCACTTACTGCGGTATTTCGCTGACAGCGATATTCACTGGATTCTGGTATCCCATCTGCGCCAGCTGGAAAAGTGGCTTCTGCCGGAGGATGCGGAAATTCTGCACACAACGGAAGGCTATAAACTGATACATTACAAGAAAGAGGAGGATAATGAGAATGATTAAGGATTATCTGACGAAAGGTTTCTGGTATTTCGTTTATTTGGTTATTTGCCTGTGGGTTTCCATGGTGATTGTAATGTCCAGCGTTCTGATCACAAGGTTTGTCTTTCCCGCAGATTCCCTTAGTGAAAGCATTTGCAGTACAATTTTGATGTCGGTCACCATGATGGTTGGAATGTTCTTGCTTTCCCATCGGTGGGCATACCGGGAAAGCAGTTTTCGCTTGAAAAAGATTTTTGTTCCTCTTGCAATTGCGTTTATGCTTCAGTTGTTGTATGCATGCGTTTTTTCCTTTTCTGTGTTTACTTCCGGTCCAGCATACTGGTTGGGCGATATTGTGAGCATTCTGAAAAATAATGCTGCACCGGGCGTAGACAGCAAATACGTCTTGCCTAATCTTTTCATCTATGATGTTCTATATGGCGGTGTTGTGATATCGGGAGAGTATTTGGGCGCGAAAAAAAGAAACCGGGATCGCTCCAAATTATTCGCCGAGCATAGAAACACCCATGGCATTCATAAATAAACTTAATAAGGCAAAAAACGAATTCAATTTTGACAGTTTCGGGGGAACCGCAAGATGAATACGAAAACAAAAGAAACTCTTTCACGGGTTGTGTGGGGCACAGTAAAATCAATCCTGCTTGCTTTTGGCGTGTATGCAGTCTGCAGCATTTTTCTTGTGTTGACGTTTTACGAAGATACGCCACCGGGACAGCGCGATTTCACTCCCATTCATTACAGCATGATAGTAATTTTCGGTATATCATTCTATTTGGCGTATCTGAAAAAATACAGTGAGGACCAAACCGTCCAGCAAAAAGACTCGTTTTGCTGGAAAGAAGAATTAACCAGTTTTGTGCAGCGGGATGGAAAGTATCTTTTTGTACTCTACGGCATTCTGGCTGTGCTGAATGAACTCGGATATTTTCTGAATATTGTTCCAATTACAACCGGACTCTATCCGTGCTTTTCAATGAGCGCTGTAATTCCTGTTCCGGTTTTGCGGTCGGTTGCTGCATATGTAGTCATTATGATTGTTATCCTGGCAACGGCACTCCTGAAGCATTATAAAGAATATAAATACTGGTCAAATAATGGGAAGAAGCCTGAAAAAAATTCATGAAACACCGATGTTGGTAGTGGGTGACTTCACTAAAAGCAGGTCCCTCGTGAGAGGAACCTGCTTTTGCTTTCGTATTTCAACTCCATCCATCATTTTGAGTGATGCAAAGACGGATAAAGCAACGATTCGTTGGAAACAGATTGGAAAATTTCTCGAAACACATGAATAACTGTAAACAACTCCACCCCAATTCTACCCCTGCCTACACCTATTGAACCGGGTACATTAAGGATGCAAGTATTCAACGGCGTGAAATATAGAACGTATATCCCTTGAATTTGGGCGTTATGTAACTCTGTTTTTCTTCTGTCTAAAATGGAGCCCCTCATAACCCGGAGGTCATGAGAGGCTCTGGCAAAAACTGGAATTCGATCGATCGCCTTGGCAGGACGGGCGTTTGGGGTGAAAAACCGGCGAGAAAGCCGACCTTTCATCCAAAAAACCGACAAAGTAATTTTACTTCTACGCCTTCTTCAGCATTATGGAGTCTAACTTTTCAGCGGCATCCACATCCATCTCAGGAAGCACATGGGTATATGTGTTAAGGGTAATGTTTACATCTGAATGTCCAAGCCTCTGCTGAACTACACGTGGATTCACACCGGCCTGGATGAGTGCTGTTGCGTTGCTGTGACGCAGGTCATGCAGCCGGATTTTTGGAAGTCCTTTCTCCTCCAGCAGACGCTCCCATTTCTGTGTCATAGAGTCCGGCTTGAAGGGAGAGCCATCCTCTTGACGTATCACGAAGTCAAGGTTCTGAAATCCAGCCCCGTACTTGAACAGATCCAGCATATACTGACTTTTTGCCTTGCGTAGTTCTGCTATTACCTCATCACCGAGGAGGTGCCGGATTCCTATGCACTGATCATTTCTTTCAGTGAGCAGATCGCAGATAAAAAAATACTGGAAAAACTCACCGGGGAGGCTATCGTGCTGTACGATCTTCCGCCATTTCTCGCCGGGCAGATCGAAGAACTATACACGGTGTTCAGCGGAAAATCCGCTTTTCGGGACAGATACCTCCATCACCTGCTCAACTGCATCCTGATCCGTATTCTGGAACAGGGACAGCACCTGTCCCCTGCTGCAAAGGATATCCATCCCATCGTAAGAGAAAGCATCGCTTATATGCTGGCCAATCCGTCCGCATCTATTTCTCTTCGCACCTTTGCCGAAAAATTCGGTATTACGGAATCTTATTTCTCTCATCTGTTTCATAAGAACGCCGGCGTTTCCTTCAAGCAGTATCTGACCTCTTTGCGGATGGAGTGTGCCAAGCGACTGCTGTCCGAGGGGGAACTTTCTGTAATCGACGTGGGATTCGAGTGCGGTTTCGTCAGTCCGTCCCAGTTTTCCCGCAGTTTCAAAATGCACACAGGCATGACGCCCTCGGCATACCGTGCGAAGAAGCATGGGGCGGAGGGAAGGATGGGGTAGGGCTCTGTACCGACGGCTTTTTCTTAGTTCGGGTAGTTTCAAAAGACGAAATTGTTTCGCAGTATGATTCGTTGACAAACCTATGCCGGTGTGCTATCCTATACGCAGATATTTTCGTAGTAAAGCAGAAATGGAAGAGAACGACGAGCATGACGTACAGAAAAATTGCCCAATTGGCGGGGGTGTCTCCTTCCACTGTATCCAAAGTAATGGCAGGCAGTACCGAGATCAGCGAAAAAACAGCCGAAAAGGTGCGCCGGATCATGAAGGAATACGGATGCGAGGCAGCCAGATATTATAAAAGCATGAACAGCGGTCTGGAAAAAATCCGGATCGCCATTCTGGTCCCGGAAATTATCAGTATCCATTACGCACAGCACGTATCTGAAATTATACGGATTCTGGACGGCAAAAATATTGTGGGTAATATTTATCTGACCGGGTTCGATGGAAGAAAGACCCTGTCCATTATACAGCAGCTGGCTGATGAAGGAATGACGGACGGGATTCTGACAATCAGTGCAATCAAATCCGAAGCAAAGCTTTCTCTGCCGGTGGTGAAATTTACCACAGAAAACTCCCAAACGGCAGACTCTGTGGGTGTCAGTCTTGAACAGGGGATGCTTGACGCCATGCGGTATCTGAAAGAGCTGGGACACCGACAAATCGGTTTTATCGGAGAAAAGCACACAATCTCAAAGCAGAAGCTGTTTTACAAAATAGCCGGGCAACTGGATATTCCCATAAACGACGCCCACGTTTTTCTCAGCGACAGGCGTTTTGAGCAAATCGGCAGGGAGGCCGCCGCGTATTATCTGCAGAACGGACTGGAGCCGACTGCGCTCATCGCCGCTTACGATGAAGTGGCGATGGGCGCCATACAAGTGTTCCGGAAGGCAGGTCTGCGAATCCCGGAGGATATCTCCCTGATCGGCATCAATGATATCCCTTTTTCGGAATATGCCAGCGTTCCGCTGACAACGATCTGTACGTTCAAGGAAGAAGTGTGCCATATAGCCATTCGGATTCTGCTCGAGAAAATCACAAACCCGGACAGTCACGTACTGCAGCACGTGGCGGTGCAAAGCCAGCTTGTCAAAAGAGAAACGGTATGCCCGCCCCGGGCGCATGACGTAAAAATCCCCATGCCCGCCGAAACAAAAAACCAATCCGGGCAGTAAACAGGACGGAGTTCTATGCATATAAAACCTTTATCACGCGCCAAAAGCCGGACGCTGTATATCATCGAAGCTACGATGGAATATTTCATTTCCCTCCTGGTAAGCGGCTCCTACCTGGCAACGCTCACCACCCACCTGGGGATATCCGACGGTCTGACCGGCATCATTTCCTCATTTGTTTCCCTCGGCTGCCTGTTCCAGCTTTTATCCGTTTTTCTGAAACGGAAACGGGTCAAAGGAATCGTGACGGTGCTGAGCGTTATGAATCAGCTTTTGTTCATGCTTTTGTATATTATCCCTCTGGCCGGCGGAACAAAGCAGATGGGCATTTTGCTGTTTATGGCGGCCATCTTCCTTTCGTATCTCATCTACAACTGTGTCCATCCGCTGAAGATCAACTGGTTTATGTCTCTGGTGGATGACAGCCAGCGCGGGCTCTTTACATCCCGCAAGGAGATCGTATCCCTGCTTTCCGGGATGCTCTTCTCTTTTGGCATGGGTACCATGATCGATCACTTTTCCTATAAAGGGGAAATCGAAACGGCATTTGTTCTCTGCGGAATTACGGTGTTTGTGCTGATGGTGCTGCATACGCTGAGCATGGTTTTTGCTGTGGAGATCCCCCTCCGTGGGGAGACGGAGAAGGAGAAAACGCCCATCCGGGAAATGCTTTTGTCTCTGCGGGATAAAAATGTAGTGAAGGTAACGGTGCTGTTCGTGCTCTGGCGCATGGCAAACAGCAGTGCCACGCCCTTTTACGGAACGTATCTAATCAAGGAGCTGGGATTCAGCCTGCAGTTTGTCTCCGTTCTGAGTATCGTATACAGTTTGGTTCGCTCCAGCGTTTCCGCTTTCTGGGGCAAATATGCGGACAAAAACTCCTTTGCATCCATGGTAAGCGTCTGTTTGTGCATTGCGGGTGCCGGATTTTTCGTGAATATTTTCACAGTCCCCGAAAACGGACGGTTTTTCTACACGCTGTATTACGCGCTGTACGCCATCGCCATGGGCGGAATCAACAGTGCGCTGATCAATCTGGTATTTGATATGGTAAAGCCGCAGATTCGCTCCAACGCGCTGGCAATCACACAAGCATTTTCAGGTGTTGTCGGCTTTTTCATGACGGTCGTTGTCAGCAGACTGGTGTCCTGTATTCAAAGCCACGGGAATACGTTTTTTGGTGTGCAGGTATACGCACAGCAGGTTACGTCCGCCATCGCCGCCTTACTTTCGGCCGCGGCGGTTCTGTACGTGCTGGTTGTGATTCGTCCGGGCAAAAAACAGGGAAATAATCAGAGAAATAACATCTTACACAAAGGAGAAACAAAAGGATGAGATACCGGTTTTTACGCTTTCCGGAAGGAAAATCAAGAGCCGTTACCTTCAGTTACGATGACGGTGTCCGTCAGGATATTCGTCTTTCACAGATTTTGAATCAATACGGACTCAAATGCACCTTCAATCATAACAGCCGGTCTTTAAGAGCAGCCCCGGGACTGACACGGGAAGAAGTGGTCGAATACATTTTGGGGAAAGGGCATGAAGTGGCGGTTCACGGCAGCTATCACCGTGCCGAGGGAACGCTCCGACCCATTGAAGGAATCCGAGACGTTCTGGACAACCGAGTGGAGTTGGAAGATGCCTACGGAATCATCATTCGAGGGATGGCTTATCCGGACAGCGGCATCACCTATTTCACGAACGGTGCCAGTTACGAAAGCATCCGTCAGTATCTGAAAGAACTGGATATTGCTTATGCGCGTACGCTGAGCGGAGACAACGATTCGTTTGCCCTGCCCCAGGATTTTTATGCCTGGATGCCTACTGCCCATCATGACAATCCCTGCATTTTTGAATATATCGACAAGTTTTTGCGTATCGATTTGCATGCTCCCGAGGCGTATGGAGCCAAACGTCAGCCTCGTTTGTTTTATATGTGGGGACACAGTTATGAATTTGACAAAAAAGACAACTGGGCGCATCTTGAGGAAATATGCCGGAAATTATCTTTTCATGAGGACATCTGGTACGCCACAAACATGGAGATTTACAATTACGTGACGGCGTATCACGCACTGATATACAGTGCAGACGGGACAAGAGTGTATAACCCGTCTCTTTATACGGTCTGGTTCGACGTAGACCGTGAAGTATATTCCGTAAAGCCCGGAGAAACGATTCGTTTGGGCGGCCGATAAACGTAAAAACAGCCGAGGAATTTATAGTATGCTGAATCTTTCCATCATGCCGCTGGATGTGGAGCATATTGAGGAAATATGCGCAGACGTCATTGAGCAGCAGAGAACCGGTGTTTCCACCCACGCCATGTTCATGATGAAATTCAATCCCGAAGGCACACCACCGGTGGAAAAAGCGGAAATCCAGTGTGAAAAATACGATCTTTTCAGGCAGCGGCTAGATGCGGCAGGGGCAAAGCACGGCGTGCTTGTACAGGCGACACTGGGGCATATCGTCACGCCCTATGAGCCCTATCCGTTCCAGCCCACGGTCAGCCTTGTTACGGGAGAGGAAAGCGTTGTTACCGCCTGTCCGCTGGATCCGGATTTCCGGGTGTATCTCAAAAGACAGATGTACACGCTGGCACGCCATAGTCCCGCCGTCGTTATGATCGACGACGACATGGGGCTGATTTACAGAAGCACCAAGGGATGCGCCTGCAAATATCACATGGCTGAATTCAACCGTCGTGCCGGGACGAACATGAGCCGGGAGGCACTGTATGCCCATACGCAGGGAACGTCCGAGGAGGACAAGCGGCTGACCGACGTTTACGTGGCAGTACAGCGTGATGCGCTTGTGGGTGCTGCCCTTGCCATGCGGGAGGGGCTGGACGAAGCCGACCCCACGATTCAGGGTGTGGCATCGGGCATCTACGTGGGAGGCTTCTGTGAATTTTCCGACGCAGTGGCAAAAGTTTTTGCCGGCGAGGGAAATCCTGCCGTTGTGCGTCTGAACGGCGGTCCGTACGCCAGAGCCGGTCACCGGTATTTTACGGATACCATGTTCCGCGCCGCTATACTGCGGGAGAACGTAAAGGATACCGTAGATATCTTTTTAGCGGAAACAGATACCTGTCCGCAGAATCGGTACAGCACCAGTGCCGCCCTGCTTCACGCCCATTTTACCGCATCCATACTGGAGGGGGCTACAGGCGCAAAGCACTGGATCACGAGGCTCGCTGCCCATGAACCCGCATCGGGCAAGGCGTATCGGAAAAAACTTTCAAAATATGCGGGATTCTATGAAAAACTGTGTGAATATACAAAAGAGCTTCGCCCTTTCGGCTGCCGCATCCCGCTGACACTGAAGCAGGATTACCGCTTTGTGGAAAAGGGGGCGGGAGAAACCGTCAGTCCGTGGTCCACCTGCGTGCTGGAGCGTATGGGATTCCCCCTGTATTTTTCAAACGACGGCGGCGGCGCGGTCTTTCTTGACGACGGTGCGGCAGACGGCTTTGATGACAGTACCATTGAAACGTACATGCACGGGACGCTGATTCTCTCCGCCATGGCGGCAGATGCACTGAACCGGCGAGGATTTACCGATTACACGGGCGTTCAGGTCAGCGACTGGACGGGGGACGTAATCACCACGGAGCTGGTGAACGGTGTCCGTGTGGGCAAGCAGTACAAAATCAAAAAACTCACCGTATGCCGCGACGGCGTAGAATCGCTGTCCCAGGTGATACATCAAAACGGCAGAGACGACAGCATCCGCAACCTCTTCCCCGGGGTGACAAGGCTGAAAAACAAATGGGGCGGCGAGGTCATCGTATTCGCGGGAACGCCCGATATGCCCTTCCGTTACTACACCGCGTTTTCCATGCTGAACGAAACGCGGAAGAAACAGTTTGCCGACATTCTTGCCGCAAGCGGACATCTGCCCGTATATTATCCGGAGGATGCTGAGGTATACGTGCGTGCGGGTCATCTTGAGAACGGCGAGATCCTTTGTGCCTTGTTCAATATAAGTCTTGACGAGTTGGAGGATATTCCGCTTGTCTGTACCACGTCCGTACACAGGATCGAAAAACTGAATCCGGACGGTACCCGCAGTGTCTGTATCTTCCAGCAGGAAAACAATACCGTTCGGATCGAGGAGAAAGCCGCTCCCTTTACGCCGGTTATTCTCTTTCTTTTGTGAAAAATGCAGGCGTGCTTCGGCTCAAGTGTACCGATATTCAACAACCGTATTTCAAAAATGCTTTTCAAATCCTATCTGTAAAGAAAATCGCACTCAAAATTATATGATTTCGGATACTTCTGATAGAAACTTTCGAAATAGTCCCCGTCCAGTGCATCCCGGATCTTCTGCATCAGTTCGTTGTAGAAATACAGATTGTGCATACAGGCAAGTCGCATGCCCAGTGCCTCTTTTGCTTTGATCAGGTGGCGGATATAGGCACGGCTGTGATTTCGGCAGGCAGAACAGCCGGGCGTTCCGAAACAGCGTACTGGTTTCCGTGGCGCAGCAGATCGGCGTTCGGGAAAGCCGCAAGCTGTCGGGCGTGTACACGCTGACCGCGGACGATCTGAAATCCACGGTGATCTTTCCGGATTCCATTGCGCTGGGCAATTACGAAATTGACATTCACAACCCGGAGGGTTCGGGCACGTATATCCATTACTTTGATCCTGCCACCTACTACTCCATCCCGTACCGCTCGCTTCTGCCCCGGGAGACGGACAATCTTCTGGTTGCCGGACGCTGTCTCTCCGCCACCCATGAAGCACATTCCGCCGTTCGCATTATGCCCATCTGTGCCTGCATGGGCGAGGCGGCAGGGGTGGCCGCCGCAGAAGCACTCCGCACAGACAGGACAGCACATACTCTAAGCGTCACCGCCGTGCAGAACACGCTGGAACGAAACGGCGCGAAGATCCGGTAAAAGACGAGTACCGGGCAAAAACTGAAATAATGACAAAAAATACGTGAAGAAACCGTATTGAATGGAAGAAATATTTACTGTATGATAAATAAAGAGGAAACTCTATAGTACTATAAAGGAAAGAGGAAACAACCATGAAACGATTGATTGCTGCTTTTTTGCTTACCGCGATGCTTTGCCCCCTGTTTGCCGCCTGCAACAAAACACCTGAAACGCCGGATGTCGGCACGTCCGAACCCACCGAAACCACCGCACCGGCAGAAACGCTGGATCCGAACGACCGTAAGAACGCAAAAGACAGCCTCCCCGCTGATTTCAATATGAACGGCGAAACGGTGGGCGTGCTCACACGAAACACCTATCGCAAGATCGACTGGGACGGCGGCGACGCCAAGGATTCCGAGGTTTTGGCACAGGCCGTGTTCAACCGTACCGAAGCCGTACAGCAGAGACTGGGCCTTACCTTCTCGCTGACCGATCTGGAGCTGGGCTATGACGATTACGGCGCCGCCATTCAGGAAGCGGTTATGGCCGGTGATGACAGCTGGCAGATCATTCTGGCCGCAGGCAACGCATCCATCCGTCTGGGCAACGACCATCTGTTTTTAAACGTAAGCGAAAACCCCTATCTGGATTTCGAGAGAGAATGGTGGGCGGGGGACCTGATGGAGAATATGTCCATTGATGGGAAGACGGTGCGCTACATGGTGGGTGATGCCACGATGAATACCTATTACTATGCGTACGTCACCTTCTTCAACAAACGAATCTATGAAAACAACTTCGGTGACTCTGACGACCTGTATAAGAAAGCGCTGGAAAACGATTGGTTCTATGACGATCTGATGGTGATGTCCGAAGCGGCATACAACGACGTGAACGGCGACGGCAAAATGGACGAGGAAGATACATTTGGTATGTTCTTTGACAACCAGTGGATCGCCTCCTACATGCAGGACGCCTCCGGTCTCAAAACCTTTGAACGGGATGAAAACGGCTATCCCCTGCTTTCTCACGATACGGAGCGGGGCATGGAGATTCTGGATAAATTCTATACCCTGGTATATGACACGCCCGGCGTGGATGCGGACTGGAATCTTTGGGGACGTGCTGAACGGTTTACAGACGGTGTGGTTTTGTTCCAGATGACCACCCTTTCCCAGACGGATGGGGATGCGTTCCGTAACATGGAGGACGATTACGGCATTCTGCCTATGCCCCGTGTGGATGAAAAGCAGGAATCCTACATCGCGCCCATCACCACCTCCGCCACCTTTATCACCATACCGAAAACCTGCACGGACGAGCGCATCGGCGGCGTGATAGAGGCGCTTTCCTCCGAATCGTACCGCAATGTGGTAGAGGTGTTCTACGAATCTGCACTGAAAATGAAATATTCCCGGGATGCCTATTCGGGCCAGTGCATTGATATCGTGAAAAACTGCCTGTTCAAGACCTTCCTCGGTGAATATTCCGCGAGAATCGGCGGTACATATTTTTTGACCAACGCCCTTGTGGAGCACAGCAAAAACTATGTTTCCCGCTACTCCTCCATGGTAACCTCCACCAACAAGAAGATCGTGGATACTATAGATGCAATTAACAAGGCATCCGAATAATACAGAATAATATAAGAACACAACGGAGGTACATCCCATGACTGCGCTTACAAATATTCTCATTCCCCTGCCGAAAAAGATCGAGCAGGCAGACGGTACTTTCACCATTGCCTCCTTTGGCGGCACGGTGCAAATTCTCGGAGGCGGCGGCGAGAGTGCAAAATATATTGAGGAAAAACTGCATGCCGTGGCCTGCATCAAAAACGGAGCAGGCGCGTACCGCATCGTTCTGAAAACGGATGCTGCCGATCCCGCCTTTGCGGGCATCGACAGCGCCGAGGCATATTACATCCGCACCGGAGAGGCAGAGACCATCCTTTGCGGCAAAACGGAGGCGGGCGCGTTCTACGCCGCGGTCACCCTCATCCAGATGCTGTCGCTCAAAGACGGCGCACTCCTTCTGCCCTGGGCGTACATTTTCGACTATCCCGATCTCCCTTATCGCGGTCACTTCTTCGAGTGCCGCTACGGCACGGAGTTTATGTCTCTTACCGATTGGAAAGAGGCCATCGACTATCTTGCCGAGACGAAGTGCAACCGGCTGGGTATCGGTGTGTACGGATGCTGGAACTATCAGTATGACAGCACGCCGGTACAGTTTCTCTATCTGCCCCTTAGAAACGATCCCCTTCTGAAAACGGAAAAAACGATCAAATACTACTCCGTACAAAAAGGCGGGTGGGTACAAAGGCAGCATCTGCTTCCCACCATGTACGAGGAGGACTTTTTCGGGGAGCTGATCCGCTACGGTAAAAAGAAAAACGTAACCGTGTACCCCCGCTTCAACAGCCTCGGCCACAACACCCTTCTTCCGAAGGTGTATCCGGAAATGGCGGCAAAGAACGAGGACGGCACGTCGAAAGGAATCGGCTTCTGCACACGGGGAGACAAAACCTTTGAGATTCTTTTCTCTATCTATGACGAGATTATTGACCGGTATCTGAAGCCGGAAGGGATCACCGATTTTGCCGTGGGTCTTGACGAGGTAGGCGAGCCGTATCGGTGCAGCTGCCCCCTTTGCAAGGGCAGCACCCATGCAGAGCTGATGCTGGAATATCTCATCCGCATATGTAAACATCTGAAAGCCCGGGGCATGAAACGTCTCTATGTGGCGCACGATATGCTCTTCAACGAGTTCGATGTGGTAAACGAGGAACTGAAGCAGCGCTTCATTGCCGAGGACATTTATGACGTGGTAGTTCTGGACTGGTGGACCTATGAAGATCCCTCCATGCTGTTCTGGGGCAAGGCGGACAAGGTAAACGGTCTGTTCCACAGCAACATAAAGCCTTATACCGGTTATTACAGCTGGTGCATCCCCACGGAGCACACGGAGAACATCCGCGCCTGCATGAAGGTCGCCGACAAGCACGGCTTTGAAAGCATGATCGCCT
This sequence comes from Eubacteriales bacterium, assembly GCA_045547015.1. Classification (GTDB taxonomy): domain Bacteria; phylum Bacillota; class Clostridia; order Oscillospirales; family CAG-272; genus SIG701. The sequence goes on from JAZQDY010000050.1 coordinate 12,808, forward strand.
ACGGCACTTATGATCTGTGCTTTGACAAGAACTTCCTCACCCTCAGTGATGTGGCATGGAACAAGAGTACCGTAGATGACGCAGAAGGTTTTGACAAAAAGTACGCCCTTCGCACCTATCCGAAAGCACCTCACGAGGCACTTTCCGCCCTTCGGTCCCTTGGGGATATTATGATGGACGACAGCCGTTCGTGCTACTTCAACCGACTCTTAAAATATTTCGATTATTATTTCTACTCCTACCGTGTAGGTGCGGAAAGAACGCTGAAAAGCTTCCCCGGCGGCGCGTTCCAGGTGCTGCATGAGAAAAAGGATGAGCTTGTGCCCTATCTGATGAAGGTTCGGGAAAAGGCGGGCGACGCCCTCTCCTTCTTTGAAACCGCCCCCACTGCCTCCCGAATCCACGATCAGTGGCTGCTCACCGCCCGGCATTACTACGCTGTGGCGGACGAGTATCTGACCGTGTACAATCTGTGGCAGGCGTACAACGATGGTGCGGCAGACACGGTGCAGATCGTAAATGAACTGAAGCGGCTTATCGCCCAACGGGAGAAGCTGATGGCGTTTGCCGAGCTTGTGAAAATCCGCTCCGCCGGGTATACGTATCTTCGGAATATGTCGCTGGTCCGTCAGTTCCTTATCGATTTGTGCGCTCATTTTGAAAAGGGAAACCGAGACTTCGATATTTTCACCGGCAGCGTTACCGGCGCGGCGTTCGATTTTCTTCGGTAAAAAAGCCAAAACAGGCTGCCGGATCGCCGCGGTGCGGC
>JAZQDY010000051.1:0-7895 GCA_045547015.1 Eubacteriales bacterium
CTACCGTACAGACGGAACAGTCGGCATCATCTCCAATAATGCCGTTTCTTCCGCATATAAAGGAAACGGCATCGCCGGAAAACTGTATGATCGTGTATTTGAAATTTTGCGGGAACGTGGCTGCATCGCCGTAAAGGTAACAACCGGACTTGATGATGTCCACATGCCGGCAAGACGTGCCTACGAAAAAGCCGGATTCTCAAAGGGACTTGAACAAATCACCTACTTCAAAATGCTGTGACGAGGAAAACATGGAACTGTACACTCTTCTGATCTCGGATCACGTTACGTCTACCGTAAATCTTCACACGCATAATTATTATCAGTTCATATACTGCCAGAAAGGCACCGGGTTTCTGCGAATCGGCGACAACGTGTATTCTGCCATTCCCGGGAAAGGATACCTTGTAAAGCCGATGGTTCCTCACTCCACCACCCCGAGCGGTCCTTTGCGTCTGACGGAATTCAAGTTTACCGTGGAGGGTGAGGAGTTTGATCAAAGCCTTAGGCAGCTTCCTGAAGAAATTGATATAGACGGGCATCTTTCCCTGCGCGTATCGATGAAGGACGTGCTCAAGGAAGGGCTTTCCCAAGCGCTGTACAGCAATGAGGCCACCAACGCCGCCATGCTCCTCTTTTTCATCAAACTTCTGCGGAAAAGGGATATCAAAGGCGATGACACCATCTCACGCAGAATCTATTTTGACCCGCCTTTCCGGCAGAAAGGCGACATAGACAGCGCGGTGGAGCTTATCAAGGTAACGGATTATATTGAAGAGCACCTCGCCGAGCCGCTGTCGCTGGAAACGCTTTGCGAGGTTGCCCATTTTGAGAAATCCTATCTCACCCTCCGCTTCAATGAAATCTGGGGCATTTCCCCTATGAAATATGTAAATCTCCAGCGGATCGAGCGGGCAAAGCTGCTTCTTTCCACCACGGAGAAAAGCATCACCGATATCGCGAAAGAAGTAGGCTTCGGAAGCATTCACTATTTCAGCCGCTACTTCAAGGAAAAAGAGAACATATCCCCCAATGATTACCGAATGCAATTAACCAAAAAGGAGAAATAAAATCATGCTGAAATTTGGTGCAATAACCATCGACGTATCCCATCCGAAAACATTTTCCACCGCTCTCGCACAGGATGAACGCGCCCGGTACACCGCCGTGTTCAACGACGGCTTCCGGGGTGACGACGAGGTGGAGGCATTTGCCGAGCTGTATAACGCCACCGTTTGCCATTCGCTGGAGGAACTGGCAGATCAGGTAGATCTGGGCATCGTACACGCCTGCAACTGGGATAAGCATCTCGGATACCTTAAGCCCTTTATTGAGCGCAGCAAACCCGTGTATATTGACAAGCCGCTGGTTGGCAATCTGGCCGACGGCAGAAAACTGCTGGAGCTTTCGAACGCCGGTGCAAAAATCATCGGTACCTCTGCCCTCCGCTATACGGATCAAATTATAGGCGCCAAAGCAGAGATTGCAGCAAGAGACGCGAAAATTATGCATGTAAACGTGGCCGTGGGCAACGATGATTTCAACTACGGCATCCACGCACTGGAAGCCATCTGTGCCATTATTGACTCAAAACCGGTCAGCGTAAAATGTGCCGGGGTTGCCGAAAAAGACGGTATCGCCACTTATACATATCTGTTCACCTTTGAAAACGGGGAGACGGCATGCTTTAACAACTCTACCAAAAAGTCCTCTGCCATTAACATCCTTATCATCACCGACAAGGGCGCAGACGTATCGTTTACTGCAGACACCAAGATATTCTACACCTGCCTTATGAATCAGGTGTGCAACTACATGGAGGGCAAGGAAAACATCCTGGCTTCCGTGGAAGAAATGCTCATCCCCATTACCATGGCGCTGGCATGCAAACTGGCCAGAGCGTCCGTGGGTGAAGAAATCCGTCTTGACGATCCCAGACTGGAAGATGTATCCTTTGACGGATACGAATTTGAGCGCGGCTACTCGGCAACAGCCGCCAAACTGTTTGTAAAGCCGTGAGTACTACAATCTGCATAAAAGATACCGCCGCCGCCTATGAGCCGGAGCTGTTCAAAAATTCGTTCGGCTTCAAAGGAAGCAAACTGACCGGCGTATGGCAGACTGTTGTTGGTCTTTCTGCCGAAGGCGAGATCGGAATCGGTCTGGGGATACAGAGCGTCCTCTGGTCGGACAGCCGGGTATTTGCCTCCTTCTGCGAAGAAGACAGCAATCGGCTCATGTTCGCCGTCACGGAATATGCGGCTGACATGATAAAAGGAAAATCCTTCTCCCGGCCGGAAGACGTAGTGAAAAGCGTCTTTCCTGCCTGTCTTCAGTATGCACGGGAAACGGTTGGTTTCCCCGTAACGGAAACGTTCGTTCTCAATGCGCTGGTCCCCCTTGATATGGCGGCATGGCAGTTATTTGCCCGTCTCCGCGGAGAGAAGGACTTTGATTTCGTTTTCAAGGGGACGAGAAAAGAAGCACGGCTTGCCAACGTTCCCCTCGTGACATACAGCACATCCCTCAAAGAAGTGGCGCGCATGGCAGAAAACGACGTCTGTCTCTTCAAGATCAAGTTGGGATCCGATCCCGCCGGCGACGGGGATCAGGAAAAGATGCTGGCCTGGGATAAGGCACGGGCGTCCGAAATCCATTCTGTGCTGAAAACGTTTACCACGCCGCATACGGAAAACGGCCGGATCGCATACTACTTTGACGCCAACGGAAGATATGAAACGAAAGAACAGCTGAAAAGCCTGTACGATCACCTTGAAAAAGAAGGCATTGCGGAAAACACTGTTCTATTTGAAGAGCCCTTCCCGCCCGAAAGTACTATCCATGTGGGTGACATCCCCCTCTGCTTCGCCGCCGACGAGAGCATTCACAGCCTCTTTGACGTGAAAAGACGCATCGGAGAAGGCTACGGTGCCCTTACCCTGAAACCCATCGCAAAAACGCTCACAGTGACCCGTGAGATGGCACAGGCGGCAGCGGACGCCGGTGTGCAGTGCTTCTGTGCCGATCTTACCGTAAATCCCCTTATGGTGGAATGGAACAAAAACTTTGCCGCACGGCTCACCCCTCTCCGGGGCATGAAGATCGGCGTGGTGGAATCCAACGGTGCCCAGAACTACGTCCGCTGGGAGGAAATGAAATCCTACGTACCGCGCAAAGGCACAGAGACGGATGCATCCGTCTACACGCTGGACGATGCATTCTACCGCAACGCCGGCGGTCTGTACGAACTTTCCCCCCATTATCAGTCCCTTCTGGCTGAAAAAAATCCTGTTTTCCGCTGAACAAACTCTTTACATACTGAAAGGAATACGTCATGAAAATCGCCCTGATATTCAAAAACTCTCAGGTTCCCGTACTCTTTACCAATAAAGCACTTGATAAACTCCGCACGTTCGGCGAAGTCGTCATCCATCCTTCCGATGATCTTACACCCGAAGCGATCAAGCCCACCATCGCCGGCGCGGACATTGCCATTACCTCCTGGGGAAGCCAAAGCCTTACCGCAGAGGTGCTGGATGTGGCTCCCAATCTGCAGCTGGTTATCCATGCCGCCGGTACGGTAAAGCCTATTGTTACAGACGATCTTTGGGATCGCGGCATCCGCGTGGACGCCTCCACCAAGCCCCTTGGCATCGGCGTTGCGGAATGTGCCCTCGGTTTTGCCATCTCCGCTTCCAAAAATTTCTTCAACGTAAACGCAGACATTCACAACGGCGGCTTCCGTGAGCGCCGCGGTGAGTGCCGCGAGTTGTATGAGCTGAACGTGGGCGTTATCAGCGCCGGCTTCGTTGGCAGACACTTCATCAAGCTCATGGGCAACTTCGGCGTGAACATTATGCTCTACGATCCATTTGTAACGCCAGAACAGGCAGAAGCAATGGGTGCGAAAAAGGTGGAACTGGAAGAACTCCTCCGTGAGTCCGATATTCTTTCCATTCACGCCCCGTCCATTCCCGCAACCCGCCACATGATAAATGCAGAGACGCTGAAACTGATGAAACAGGATGCCATCCTCATCAACACCTCCCGCGGTTCTCTCATCGACGAGCAGGCTCTGTACGAGCACATGGCGGCAGGCAATCTGAAATACGCTTGTCTGGACGTGTTCGATCCCGAACCGCCGCTTGCTGACAACCCGCTTCGCACACTCCCGAACGTTATCATGACGCCCCATCTGGCAGGTCTTGCCAACAACGGCAAACTCAGAATCGGCGCACACGTTGTAGAAGAAATCGAACTGTTCCTGAAAGGCGAACCGCTGTCCTGCGAGGTAAAGAAAGAAATGCTTGCCACCATGGCGTAAAAGCCCCCGAATCCCCTGACAAATGAAAGGGCCTTTGAAAACATGAGCAATCTTTACAAAAGCCAAATAGAGTACGCGAATACGTTTATTCCCTGGGGTTCCAGCACCTGCTCCAAGGCGCCTACCATGGAACCGTATGATCCCGCCGCTATAGATCACGGAAAGGGATGCCGCGTCTGGGATATTGAGGGAAGAGAATTTATCGATTTCAGAAACGGTCTCGGTCCCGTAACCCTCGGATATGCCTACCCGGAAGTGAACGCGGCTGTAGCCGAACAGATGGAAAAGGGCATTGTTTTCGGTCATCCATCTCATTTGGAAGCGAAACTGGCAGAGCTGATCTGTCAAGTGATTCCCTGCGCAGAAATGGTACGGTTCCTTAAAACAGGCGGTGAAGCCGTTGCCGCCGCCATGCGCATTGCAAGGGGCTACACGGGAAAGGATCACATCATTCAGGTAGGCTATAACGGCTGGCTCAACAGTCTGGCTGCCGGCGGCAGCGTACTTCCCGGTCAGGTGGGTATGTCTCCGAAAAGCGGTGTTCCCGCCTGTCTTTCCGCCCTTCACCATGCGGCACCCTGGAACGACGTGGAAGGTATTACGAAAATTTTCGATGACTGTAATAATAACGTGGCAGCCATCGTCATTGCCTCCGCTTACGACAACGTGGAGGCGGGCAAAAACTTCTACCCTGCCATGCGAAAACTGGCAGACGAGCGCGGTGCGCTGCTGATCTTCGATGAAATCGTCACCGGATTCAGAATTGCGTTGGGCGGTGCCCAGGAATACTTCGGCGTAACGCCGGATATGGCTGTTTTCTCCAAGGGTATTGCCAACGGCTATCCCATTTCCGTCTTCTGCGGTAAAAGAGACGTTATGATGCAATGCGCCCCCGGCGGCGGATGCGTAATCTCCTCCACCTTTTCCGGGGATGCCATGTCTCTCACGGCTGCGATCACTACCATTAACATATACCGCCGCGAAAACGTTGTGGCTCACCTCACAAAACTCGGTTCTATCCTCTACGACGCGCTGGGTGAACTGTTCGGAAAATACAATCTCCCCCTGCGTGTCTGCGGATACCGTGCCTTCCCTGCTTACCGGCCCAAGGATGCCTCGGCACCGGCAGGCGTTGCAAGCAAGTTCATGAAATACTGCTTCAAGCACGGCGTTTCCACCTACACGGTGTTCTACATCAACTATTCCCACACGGAGGCGGACATTGAGGAAGCCATTGCCAAAATTGAATTGGCGTGCAAGGATCTTGCCGAAGAACTGAATCAGTAAGTGACCGATGGGAGCCGCGCTGTCGGCTCCCATGCATTTTTCAAACGCAGCGGAAAGAGGATTTTTCTATGATAATCGATATGCACGCCCACATATGGGGTAAAAAAATCGACATCAATGCGGCACAGATGGTTGAAGCCTGTGAGCTGTACGGCATTGATAAGATATTCATTTCTCCGCTTCAAAGCCACATTTCCGACAAAGAGGAAATCGAATTTTTAAGCGGTGAAGTATACCGCATCTGTAAGAAGTATCCGAAATATTTTCTGGGATACGAATACGTGAATCCTGCTCTCAAAAATGCAATGGACGTGTTGAAGAGAGGCGTGGAGGATCGGGGCATGATCGGCATGAAGCTGTGGGTATCCACCCTTTGCGATGATCCCTGCGTATATCCCCTTGTCGAACAGTGCATCCGGTACGATATTCCCGTTCTGCTCCACAGTTTTGTAAAGTCGGTGGGACAGCTGGAATTTGAATCCACGGGGCCGAACGTGAAAAATCTCGCCGAGCGATACCCGGAAGCAAAGCTCATCATGGCACATCTGGGCGCCAACTGCTACCACGGAATCAAGGCGATCCGGAACTGCAAAAACGTGTTCGTGGATATAAGCGGCTCCATCTACCGCAGGGACGATCTGGATTACACGGTGCGTCAGATCGGCACAGACCGGATCCTGTTCGGCACGGACATGCCGGGCACGTTTACTATGAACTACGGACAGATCCTGGAAGCGGATCTTACAGACAGCCAGCGGGAAGATATTCTCTGCAGGAACACGGTGAAACTATTCAAGCTGGAGGGCAGAATATGAAAACGTATGACGTCTGCGGATTTATCGGTAACTGGCCGTTCCGGAAACTTTACAAAAACACCATAGACGATCTTCTCGAAGTACATAGAAAAGATGACGTTGCAGGCGGGCTTGTAGGTTGTCTCGAAAGCGTGTTTTACAACGATCCGTACGAAAGCGATGCGGATGCCGCCGGCATTGTAAACGCACATCCCGGATACCGTTTCGCCATGAGCGCAAATCCCATGCTGCCCGGCGCGCTTGACGATCTCGAAAAGGGCAAAAGCGAGCTGAACGCCGCAGCCGTTCGCCTCTACCCTTCCTATCACGGCTACTCGCCGGATGACGAAAAGGTGGCAACGTTCTGCAAAGAGGCAGGAAGAGTGGGGCTCCGGGTAATCGTAACCTCCCGTATGGAGGACGAACGGATCGACTATCTGCTGTATCAGAAAGTGCAGCCGGCACTGAAAGTGATTGCACTTGCGGAAAAGTGCCCCGAAACGAAATTTCTGATTTCCGGTGTGTATAATACGGAGATCATGAAGATCGCGGAGGAAGTGAACCGAACGCCCAACGTATGGGTGGATACCGCCTGTTTTAAGCATTATCTTTTCACCTACGATGTGCTATTGGAGACGGTAAGCCCGGACAAAGTGATTTTCGGCGCAGGATTCCCCCTGTACACATTCAAGTGCCAGCAACTGAATCTTCAAACCTGCCGCTATGAAAAGGACATCCTCGAAAAAGTAGCGTATGGGAATTATGAAAATTTTTTGCAATAAAATAAAAAGGACCGCCTTGGGCGTACCTGCGATAAAGCAAGTTTATATGCTAAATAAAATTACCGCCGAGAGCGACCAAACGGTTACTCTCCCATGTCATTTTGTTTTTATCTTATACAAACTGACAAAAAGAATATCTTGGTAGATGTTGGTTGCGAAGGCAAGGAGCGGTACAATTTTTATGTCTATTCCATGACAACAGAACTCCTTGCTCAATACGGACTCACACCCGATGATATAACAGATGTTTTAATAACACATGCCCATTTTGACCATATTGACAATTTAGGCTATTATAAAAAAGCAACGGTACACATCCAGAGGGAGGAAGCGCAGAAGGCGAAGTCCTATATAGATGGAAGAGAAAATGTAAATATATTTGACGAAAAATTTACCGTTGATGAAAACGTAATAATAGAAAGATACGGCGGTCACTCAGTGGGTTCTTGCATCGTTTATGCAGGAAAATTTCTTTTATGCGGTGATGAATGTTATTATCCTAAGAATTTTGAAGAAAAAATTCCTACGGGTAATACATATTCTTTAGAAAAAAGCCAGGCATTTGTGAATAATTACGGAAACGGAGAATATACGACGCTTTTATTCCATTCGCCTGATATTTTAAGCAATGAAGTTGGATTTTCAACAGTTTACGAAGACTAAAATTATAATATAGCAAACGAACAAAGGCACTATATTTAAATTAAA
>JAZQDY010000052.1:0-18650 GCA_045547015.1 Eubacteriales bacterium
CAGGTATATGGCAGAAGCGCAGAAAGCAACTGCCAATGGCTACAGTCGGTTCGCGGATACCCTGCGGAAAATTGCGCAAAGTTATTATGCGGAAAGTGAATTCAATATCAAAGACGAAGAATTACTGCGTCGAAAGGAAGACCAACTATAAAACAAGTGGTCTCTCGAAAAGGATTCTCTGCGAGAGACCGCTTGTTTTATGTTTCCATGCTTTTTTGCCGCGACACTTCCATCTATGGTCAAACATGTGGTCAATCCCATTTCACAGCAAAACAAAAAGTCTTGTAAACTCACGCTTACAAGACTTTTTTGGTCGGAGTGACTGGATTTGAACCAGCGGCCTCTTGGTCCCGAAATAACGGATGCCCGTTTTACGGGGGCGAATATCGTTCAATATCGTGTGTTTTGCGGCGTATTTTGTGGGTAAAATGGAGTATTTTGGAGGATCGTTTTATATCGTTGAGAAGGGTTGTTGAATTTTAGTTGAATTTTTTCGGCTACGCCCATATTCAGGAACTGTTCTTGAAACTGTTTCTGCTTTTCCCGATCACCAGCACCGTTGCTTTTACTTATTGCTTATCACGTCGGAAACGATCCATTCCAGCTCTTCCCACTTCCGCTCAATATCCTCTGCCAGCTTCAGCTGACAGCGGGTGCGCACAAGGTTATGCTTCGGGTACGTGCATCTGAAATAGGGATCCCCCGTAAGATAGTCATCCAGGAACCGGGAAGCAAGCTCAATGGTAATGGAAAACGCAGCCTTTACAAGGCTGGCCGTTTCAATCCGTTCCAAAGATTCGTACGTTTCGCCGATAAATCCCTTGGCAAATGCCCGGAATTTCGCCGTATCAAAGAATACTTTGGACGTATCCGGCTCATCCTCCACCGCCGTATTGGCGATAAAGCGGACTGCATCCGCGAAGTCGTACATGGACATGCCGGGCATAATGGTATCAAGGTCAATAACAACGATGGGCTCTTTGGTTTTCCGGTCAAAAAGTACGTTATTGCACTTGGTATCGTTATGGGTAACCCGTTGGGGGATTTCCCCGTTTGCAAACTGTACGCTCAGTTCCGACGCCTTCTCACGGACAGACGCGATGTACGCGATCTCCTTCTGCACCTCCGCCGCTCTGCCGCAGGGATCCTCGGCTGCGTGAGCAAACAGCGTATCCAATCTTTTTTTCGTATTGTGGAAATCGGGGATTGTTTCATGGAGGACCGAGCCATCGAAGTCCGAAAGCTGTGTCTGGAACGCGCCGAACGCTTTGCCCGTCGCTTCAATGATCCCGAGATCATCAGACGAATTGAACGTAACGGAATCCACGTAATTCACCACGCGCCAGAATGCATCTTCTTCGCATATATAATAGTTCAATCCCTCATCCGTATGATAAAAATGCAGGGCAATCTGATCGGGATATTTCTCGCGGATAAACGTGGTTACCCGATCGATGTTTTCCATAATCTCCACGGGATTCTTGAACACATAGGTATTTACCCGTTGAAACAGATAAGATTTCAGAGAATTGTCACTCAGCGCGTAGGTTACCTTGTACGTAGAATTGATATTTCCCATGGTAATGAGTTCAAAAGAATAGATCTCACCGGGCAGACGGAACTTTTGTCCGATCCGGGTTAACATGCTGTGCATAGCGCGCATGACCTCCCCTTTACGTAATAATTGATTTTGTCTTACAGTCCGATATCGCTGAGGAAACGCTTCATTGCCTTTGCCTTTGCCGAATCTACACTGCTGTTGGCCGCTATCTCCGCCTTTGCCATACCGGCAATACGGGGATTTGCCAGCTTTCGCCAACGCCGCACCTGCATCACCGGGGTGAGAATGGGATATTTCTCCAAAATGGGATAATACCGTTTCAGCTTGTCATACGGCGCAAACACCCGGGAAAAGAAATATCCCACCGGGCCGCCGCGCTTCTTCTGCGAAATCGCCACCCGATTGTCCGCCGTGCCGTACACGCCGCCGTGCAGAACAAATGCCTCCATCTGCGCCGTCACGCCGTCCGGTGACTCCCCGGCAAACCAAACGCGGCTGAGATGCCGGGATACGTCTGCAAAACGGGCAAGGCCGCCCCGGGCAAGCAGTGCCTCCCGTCCGGCATGATCCGCGCCGTTCATCCGGTCCAGTATAAAGAGATCCAGAAACGGCCGGATGCCGCATCCGCCGGTAATCGTATGCTGTACCATATGGGTGATATGATAAAAATAAAAGAATGCGTCCGTCATCTCCCGGCGGTACGTGCAATTTTCCGCGGGGGAGGCATCCTCCCACACGTTCTGCAGAATGGGGAGCGCCTTATCGGCGTAGCCCTCCTCGGCCAGATCAAAATGGAGTTCTATATGCACGCCGTCGGGCGTGTACAGCGATACGTCGTGGGTACCCTTCCCTTTTGCCGTATATTGCAGATCCTGCACCAATGCGTCCGTCGCCCGGGTCAGATCCTCACCGCGCACCAAAACGTCAATATCACAGCTGGTTCGCATCCATAGCGCCGGATAGTAGGCGCGCAGAACGGATCCCTTCAGGGGGATAAACGGGATTTCCGCCTTCTCCAGTGCGGTGCACAGCTGCTGCAGCTCGTACTGCAGTTTTTCGCAGCGGAACGCTGCCGCCAGCTGTATCTTCTGCAGCTTTCCGTAATACTCGTGATTCTTATCCAAAAGGGCGTTCTGACAGATTCCTGCCGCCGCCAGCTGGGAAAGATCGTGCCTTTTTGCAAGGTGCATCAAATCCGGCAGCATCTCTTCGGAAAACGCCGCCTTCTCCGCATCTGTCAGCGCTTCACCAAAAACGGCGGCGCGCAGAAGGGGGAAGAGAATTTTCAATACTCGTTGCTCCATATGAACCCACAAACTCCTCAAAACATACGGTATGCGTTCTGATAACAAAACGGAGCGGTCACTTTTTCATGCCGGGGAAAAATTTCTTTCCCACCGTGCGCAGAGCAGTCACCGTGTTTTCCTCTTTCATGAGGAGCAGACCCAGCACAAAAACGGCAAAGCAGCCCACCGTGGTAAGGCCGAAGGAAAGCAGCGCCGGCAGCGCCGCCAACCGAATCCCCAAAGCCACAAGCAGACAAGGCAGGGCGGCAATCACACAAGTGCACACGAACCGGATGCTGTAGCATCCCTTGTAGCCGGGCAAACATTTTGCCAATCGAACCCGGCACAGCACTACCGCAATCACGGAGGAAACAAACGAGCCTACGGCAACACCGCCCAATCCGATTGAGTTTATAAGCAGAACACTGACAGAAACATTCACGAAAATTGTTACCATAGCGATCCACATAGGCGTCTTTGTATCCCCGTTGGCATACAGAACCTGGTTATACATCCCGTGAATCATGGCAGGGATAAAGCTGAGTGCATACAGCGCAAGAACGCTTGCCACCGCCGCCGTGGAAGCACGATCAAACTGACCGCGTTCAAAAACGATCCGGACAACGTCCTTACTGCAGACGATGGAAACAACCGTCACGGGAATCAGAAAAACCGTCATAACGGACGAAACGAAGCGCAGTTTGTCTCCCACGGCACGGTAGGCTTTTTCCCGGAGCATTTCGTTAAAATCGGTCAGCAGGATCACTGTCAGATTCGTTATAAACACCGCGCTGACTACCGCATACAGACTATGCGCATAGGAAAGCTGAGAAACGGCGCCGTCGCCAAGAAAACTGGCGATCATCTTTCCGATCATCAGCGTAGTACGGGAAATGCCGTAGCTTACGATAAGAGGAAGGATCATCCGCACCGTTGCCCGTATCTCTCCGTTAAACGAGGGTCTGACGAGACGAAGTTTTCCGTATTTTGCCGTATAAACCATGGTAAGAATACAGAACAGGAGCATACTGACAACATAAGCCGCAGACAGCATGACAGCACTGTTCACTTCCGTTTTGCTGAATATCACAACAAACGCAATTCCCACCACACTGATAAACAGACTCTTCAGGCTGGTGAGAGCGAACCGTCGTTTCTGCCGCAGCACAGCAAGTCCGATGGCTGTAACGCATTCTATGACAGGAATCACCGCCATGACCCGAATGCACAAAACCAGTATATCACGGGCATCGGCGGAAAAGCCGGGCGCCGCCACATAGGATACCGGATCTGCCAGCATGAAAATCACGGCGGACAGCACGGTAATGATCGGCACGTAAAAAGAAAGAAGATTCGACAAAAAGGCAAAGCCTTCTTCCTCTCCCGCCTGACTCACGTGCTCGGAATACCGATTCAGAGCAACCACCGTCAAAGAACTGATGGCAGTAACCTCCAGAACACCGAACAGTTCTGACGCGGAAAAATAGGCATCCGTCATCGCGCCGGCACCAAGCAGTGCCGCCAGAATCGCCTGAAATACAAACGCAATGATTTTTTCAAACAGCGTCAGCACGGTGAGCAGTGAAAAACTTTTTGCCAAGGATGGTTGAGACATTGATTTCATTTTTCTGCCTCTCGCATTTCTAATATACACTAATTATTTCTAAAAACAGATTTTCTCTCTAACTTCTTCGCATCGGAGTTCAAAAATGCACTCTTCCCCGAAACAGCAATCGCTACAATCACAGCCTCTATGCCTATCATTACCGCTCGATGTCTCATTGCAGTTCCCGCAGTTGCTGTTCCCAAACCAAAAACCCCGGCACAAAGAACAACTGCCCACAACGCCACCGAACAGATACGCTTTTTGTTCCACTCACAATGCCCCGAAGTAATCTCTTTTTTTTGCATTATATATTTTATTCCACCAATGATAACGAGAAAATGAATGAATCCGTCAAACAAAAACGAAATAATATCCGAAAGACCTCTCCAGTTCACCGGTAATGGGCTAAACAAATAGAAAAACCATTTCAACGGTGCGTAAAGAATAAGTGTACCAATGGAAGTAATCCGTACTCCGGCCAAATACCGTGATCCTGCCTGTATAGTCGTTTCACCCGGTGTGCCGTCCAGCAGTTTATTCAGAATTCCTTCAATTCCACCGCTTGAACCTACCAAATACCGCATACTATTAAAACCCAACACTGTGCCCACAAACAAAACAATTAACCCAACCAGCAGGCATCTGTAAAACAACTGCTTCTTTGTCCTTATCTTCTCGTTCCTGTACATATCTATCAGATAAGCAAACACTATGGGAAAATAACCGATATGCATGTATAAAACAGGGATCAGCAGCAACACAGAATAGTAAAAAAACCTGTGTTTTTCACAAATAATGTATTTCACATACAGGACAAAAGATGCCATAATGAAGCAATAATAAATTGCTTCCCGCAACAAACTTGTACTGATAATAAAGGAATACGGCATAAAGCAAACAATAAAAGCCCCCAACTGTCGTCCTCTTCCGCGAATTTGCAGCATATCCATCAATGAAAAGTACAACAGCGCCATAACCATTACTAATGCAACGTTAACCATGATACAACAAAGAATATTCGAACCAAACACATGAAACTGTGCATTGAGCACATGAGGATACGGTGTGTAATCTACGCTGAAATCGCCTTCATAATACATTCTCGCTACTTTCCAAAATCTATTCGCATCCTCAGACAATTTCGGCTCCGCAAGATTTCTGAAACCGAATTTGTAGATCATATAGCCGATCCGCACAGTTAAAGATGAAAAAAACACAATGGCATCATTTTTTGTGAATATTATTTGTGAAGCAGCATTGTACAAAACAAATACAACGCCAACAATCCATAAAATCGCCGTTACATCCGGAAATTGTTCGGAAAAGCCACTGGCTGTCAATAGCAAAAATATTGCCACCACTCCAATAACACCGCATAACGATTTAAACACAACACTAAAATTCAGTCTCATACTACCCTACAATAGTTTTAAATTTTCTCTTTTATTCTCCACATATCTCTGCCATCTTCCCGGGCACCTGTTCGAAAACCATTTTCCATGTATGGTTTGCAAAACGATACAGCATCATTATACCGCAAAACAAAGAAAAAATCAACTCTTTCCCACAACAAATACAAAAAACACCAAAAAATTATTCTCTTTATCCATTCCCGGGTCCAAAAAAAGCACGGCGGCAAGGAGCGCTGCCGCCATCCGTCGCCGCGGCTTTACAAGGCCTGCCGCGCCATGGTGAAAAAATGGATTCAAAAGGCATCATGATGAACATGGCGTTCGCGGTATCTGCGCCGTGGCGGCTGCCCATTTCCTCTATCGGCACGGGCAGAAAAAAACAGGATACCGGCAAATAACAATTCGGGAAAACATATTCCCCCAAAAGGTGCTGCATTTTGAAGTGCGGCACCTTTTTATTGACACTGTACAAAAACTATAGTACAATAATACCAGTACAGTACACTGTGATCGGAGGGGATATCACCTTGCTTTCCATATCGTTCTGGCGGTCTGTTGCCGCCCTTCTGCCTGCGCTCTTTTTATGCGGCTTCATTTACAAAAAGGATAAAATCGAAAAAGAGCCGCTGTGGCTTCTGGCGATTCTGTTTGGCCTTGGCGCCCTTTCCTATTTCCCTGCCCGTCTGCTTACACGCATGGCGGCCGGCGGCTTGGACAGGCTTTTTGAAAGCCGCATTTCCTTCGGCGCGGACGGCGCCGCCATTTACTCCTCGGAGGCTGTACGTATTCTGCATGCGGCGTCTGCCGCCTTCCTTGCGTCGGCGTTCTTCTCAGTGCTTGTGCGATGGTGCATCCTTTACTTCTGTACAAAAAACAGCAGGCATTTCAATTATCTGTTCGACGGGATCGTGTATTCCGTCTTTATCTCCCTGGGCTTTGCCGCCGCGGAAAACGCGCGCTTCGCCTTTATCAACGGATGGGACACGCTCCTTCTGCATCTGATCTCCTCCGTACCTGCCCACCTGTTTGCAGGGATACTGATGGGCTATTACTTCTCCCGCTATATTACCTGCCGGGAGGCGGTACGGCTGGAGGCGGCGTGGCTGGCATCGGGCAGAATCAAGGAGCGGAAAATGGGGGGAACGCACGGGCCTCTGGCGCTCAGTTTTCTCGTGCCGTTTTCCGTATTCGGCGCCTTTCTGTTCACGGGCGCCGTAGAATCCAAAGCCGTACAGACCGTCTTTTATTTTGTGATCTTCTCCCTGTTCGGCGTGAGTTTTTTGGGCATAAATCAGATTGCGGAGATGGATGCCCCCTCCCGGAAATTCTCTGAAAAGCTCCTCCGAACGAAGCACCCGGAGGTGCAGAAGGAAGCAAAAGAGGAGGGGGATGTGCTGTGAATAAAAAGAAAGCCCGCGCGTATCTTCTGGTCTACGCCTTAGCCGCACTCCTTTCCCTTCTCACCTCGGGCATTCTGGATTTTGCCCAAAAGCCGTACGCCTACGATTATACGGGCGAAAACGCCGTTTCTCTTCCCCCCGATGCCCTGCCGCAGGAGTTGACCACGTTTTACTACGACCAGCTTAGTGAGGCCGAAAAGAAGGTATACGACGGCCTGTATGCGGCGGCGGCGGAGGGAAAGCCGGGCGCTATCTTTTCGGGAGAAGAGTTTTGGCTGTATGACGGAGACATCTTTCGTGTAATACGGGCGCTCACCTACGAGCATCCGGAGCTGTTCTGGCTCCGCTGCGGATATAGATTGGCAAGTACAGCCCCCTTGTCAATAAGCTTTTCCCAGTATCCGTACTGGACGTTCGTTTCGGATAAGGAGGAAAAGATCCGGGAACTGGACGAAGCCGCCGACGCCGTGGCCGAAATGGCGCGCGCCTATGAAAATCACTACGAGCGCATCAAATTCGTCCACGATTATCTGGTGGCAAACGCAATGTACGATCACGACGCCCTTGCCGAAACGAAAAAGAGCGTCTACGATCCCGTTCACTATTACATTTATTCGGCGTACGGCTGTCTCGTGAACGGCAGGACCGTCTGCGCCGGATACGCCAAGGCGTTTCAGATGATCATGCAGAAGCTGGGATACGAGTGTCTTTACGTATCCGGCGATGCGGGCGGCTCTCACGCGTGGAATCTGATCTTCGTGGAGGACGAGGGGTATTACGTAGACGTAACCTGGGACGACCCCGATTATGACCATGATGAGGCAGCTTACGAGTATTTCTGCATAGACGACGGGCTGCTCCGCCGTACCCATACGCCCCTCGAAGAGTTTTCCTATCCCGTATGCGATTCCGACACGTACAATTACTATGAGATCAACGGCTTTTTGCTGGAGGAATACGATTACAGCGATCTTTGCGCGGTACTGGAAAAGCAAAAGGGAAAGTACATTCTTACGGTTCGCTTTACAAATGAAGCGGCGTACGAGGCGGCGAAAAACGATCTTTTCGGCACAAACAAGCTGATGAAGATCCCGGCGTTCTCGGGTGCATCCCGGGTGCGCTATTCGTCGGACGACCACATGTACACCATACGTTTTATGCCCCAGAACTGAAACGCCTGCCGGCGCAAACAGGAAATCAGTTTTGTTTTTGCTGGTTTTCGGACAAAACAGAACATTTCCAAATGCCCCGCCCCCTTAAAAACAGTTTCTGTGAATTAACAACGATGCGCACTGCGAAGGCGAAAAAAGATACCCGCTTGCTTTGTAAAAAAATTTACAGAATAAATAAACGTCAACACGGTGAAATTTGTTGACGTTTCAACAAATTTGTGATATACTACACAAAGGATTGTTGAATTCTCAACAACTCAAAAGGAACCGGAAGGCTTTTATTGCAAAACAAGGGGTATCCATGAGAAAAATTAAAATCGTTGCGGACTCCTCATGTGATATGTTTGAATTAAAACATGCTTCGTTTGAAACCGCACCTATGAAAATTATTACCGCCGAGCGTGAATTTGTTGATGATGGCAGCCTTGATACAAACGCTATGTCGGATTTTTTGTATCAATACAAAGGGAAATCGAAATCATCTTGCCCGAACACAAATGACTGGCTGGAAGCTTTTGGCGATGCGGACGATATCTTTTGCGTTACGATTACAAGCGGTCTTTCGGGAAGCTACAATTCCGCTTGTGCCGCAAAGCAAATGTTCGAATCCGATAACGAAGGCAAGCGCGTTCATGTATTTGATACACTTTCTGCCGGCCCCGAAACGAATCGGCAGCCATCCAGCTTAAAGAGCTGATCCTCGAAAAATGCAAGAACGCCCGGATTGAAATACATAAACTCAGAGGTCTTTGCAGTTTTTATGCAGAAAAAGGCGGCGTGCTTGTTGCCTTTGAGGCGGCGATCTTCATCTCCTCGTTGATACAGCTCACCCGGCAATCCAGTGCGCCTCTGAAAACACCGGGGAAGGCAAGCACGTTGTTGCTCTGGTTTGGGTAATCGCTTCTGCCGGTGCCAACCACTCTGGCGCCGCCCGCCTTGGCAAGTTCGGGCATAATTTCGGGCGTGGGATTTGCCATGGGGAAGACGATGGCGTCCCCTTTATACCATAGAGGGTTTAATACATATACTAAAGTTTTTTCTTCCCCCGGTAAAACCGGGGGGTTATTTCCACACCTTATAAGGCACCAAAAATATGCACCTCAAAAGCGTCTGCTTTTGAGGTGCATTTCAATGGAAGCATTCTGTTGTGCCGGCGGGATTTAAGCCGCGTTTGGTATGATGCCGCGCGTATGTCTGAGCGAGAATCCGCCGAGACAAAAGCATGTGATTCAGGTAAATGTAGTTTTACAACGGAAAATCGCGTACAGCTTCGATACGTCATAGTAATTGAACGTGCCGTCACCGTTTATGTCGGTAATCACCGAATCATCGATGGTTGCCTTGCGTCGGTAAAAGGCATACAGCTTCGATACATCGAAATAGTCGAACGTTCCATCTTTGTTTATATCACCCTTTATTACTACGGTGATTACGGTGGCAGAAGTAACATTTTCTATCAGGAAACTGTCTTTTCCGTCCGCTGTGGATGCCGGGATGAGCTCGGTAAATGTTTTGCCGCCGTCATGGCTCACGAGAAGCGTATAGGCGTTTCGGCTTGTTACAAAGAACATGTTTTCACCGGCGAGCCAACTGTTTCCCTGGGGGGTGAGGATTACGCTTTCAGGAACCGTTACGGTAGGTGTCACTGTACGTTTTGCAACCG
Organism: Eubacteriales bacterium; assembly: GCA_045547015.1. Classification (GTDB taxonomy): domain Bacteria; phylum Bacillota; class Clostridia; order Oscillospirales; family CAG-272; genus SIG701. The sequence goes on from JAZQDY010000052.1 coordinate 10,101, forward strand.
AAACCGTGCAGGCGGCTGATTTGGCGCCGTCCGCGGTGGCGGCCGTTACTGTCGCCGTGCCGGGCTTCAATGCAGTAATCACGCCGTTTATCACGGCGGCAACCGTATCGTCGGAGGATGTCCATACCACCGTTTTATCGGAGGCATCGTCAGGAATAACAGAAGCGATTACCGATGCCGATTCGCCCACTTTCAGTGACAGGGAATCCGTATCCAATACTATGCCGATAACCGGTTGTTTCACTGTAACGGCTACTGTATCAGAATAATTGCCGTCCGCGGTGGCAGCCGTTACTGTCGCCGTACCGGGCTTCAATGCAGTAATCACGCCGTTTATCACGGCGGCAACCGTATCGTCAGAGGATGTCCACACCACCGTTTTATCGGGGGCATCGGCAGGAATAACAGAAGCGGTTACCGATGCCGATTCGCCCACTTTCAGTGACAGGGATGTCTGATCCAGCGTGATGCCGGGGACGGTGACAGTTAGTGAATCAGAAAAATTGCCGTTGGCGTTGGTGGCAGTCACAGTCGCCATACCGGATTTCAGAGCGGTAATTTGTACGTTCGGAGTGAAGTCAGGAAGATCAATAGTCAATTTTGCTTGCTTGTGGTAGGAAGTCCCGACGGAGGAAACCCAGATCACAAGATCTTTCGGCACGGTTACATCGGTTATATTGATCGTAATCGTTTCCGTATCTCCCTCTCTCCAAAGCGTACCGCGGGCAGCACTGGTGCTGCCGTATTTCAGAAAATCATGGTTGGTAATCAAATTGCCGCTGCTGTCAGTAATGGCGAAATCGCCGATCCATTTATCGTACTGATAGGTGACGTACAGGGTAAGCGTTTTTGCACCTGCATCGTAGCGATAGGACGCGGAAGCACCCCCTGCCGGACCTGAAAAGGCGGGCGCATTATCCCAGTCGAAGGGAACGGAAAGAATCGTACTCCCGGACTGCTGACCTTTTACATCGACGGAGACGACCGCGTCTCCTTCATACAGCCGCCGTTCCGAAAGTGAGACGACTGTTTCATCAGAGATCGTCCAAACGACCGTTTTATCGGCAGCATTCAGCGGATAAACGGTGGCCGTTACCCATGCGGATTCCCCCACTGTCAGCGAGAGTGCCCTTCTGTCCAGAAGAACGCCATCCTCAGGGATAAGCGGAGGCAGCGTGGTGGGCTGTTTTACAACTTCACCGCACACGCTGCAGGTTGTGCCGCCCTGCGCGCCCGGAACACCGTAGTCCGGTTCCACGTCCGGGATGGGAATCTCTGTATGCCCGCTCGCGGGAATGACTTCCTGCTTTACCAGTGTGACATTACATACCGAACAGTAAGACCCTTCGGTAAGTCCCGTTTCCGTACAGGTAGGTGCGACGGCTTTCTGCGTGACAGGAGTGTGCCCATTGGCGGGAATGACCTCCTGCTTTACAAAAACCATATTACAAGCGGAACAGGAACTGCCTTCGGTGAGGCCCGGTTCCGTACAGGTAGGTGCAACAGCTATCTGCGTGACAGTGGTATGCCCGCTCGCGGGAATAACTTCCTGCCTTACCAGTGTGACGTTACATACCGAACAGTAAGAGCCTTCGGTAAGTCCCGTTTCTGTACAGGTAGGTGCAACGGCTTTCTGCGTGACAGGAGTGTGCCCATTGGCGGGAATGACTTCCTGGGGCTTGAGCACTGTGTCACAAACGGGACAGAAACTGCCTTCGGTGAGACCGGTCTCTGTACAGGTAGGAGCCACTGCGGGCAGGGGAGACGCAGTATGCGATTCCGGGGTATAGACAGCGATAATGTCCGTGTTTTCCGTGATAATGGAATACGGCGTATTCCACGAAGAGAACACGAGATGATTGTTGCCGTCCTGCTTTTTGATTGCTGCCGGTATCGGCGGAATAGCACTGTTCCCGGACATAACAGTCCCCGTGGAAAGCAGTGTTGTACCGTCGGAATCAAAGAATCGCACTGTGTACGCCGGGCGTGTTATTTCCATTTTTGTTTTTCCGTATTCCAGCAGGATTTCGGTAAAATCCGCTGAGGAAACGTTTGAGCCGGAGAGCGATACGTCCGAGGTGGAATCCGCATTTTTCACGGCGTGCATCTGCATGGTAACCAGAACAACATCTTCCGTCAGATCTGTGTTGGACATAAGCGAAAAACGGACCTGCCCGTCGCTGTAGTTTTTATCGGTCACTACCCATGCGCCGCTCACCGTTCCTCCGGTTACGGAAAGACATTCCAGAACGTTTTTGTTGTAGGTGAATGTAAAATCGCCCGCCCGTACGCCGCTGTTTCCTTCCAGCAGAATCTGCACGGAGAATGCTTTGTCAGAGTACATCTCCGCCGGCACTTCGATTCGCAAATCGGGATAGTCGATCACAATTTCCGGTTCCAGAATCGACAGCGATCTGGAGCTCGTGCTGCCGGACATAGGATAAAACTGCGAATCGTATAAATCGCTGGGGGTACAGCTTACGGTCGTCTGTCCTGCGGCGATGGCGGAAAAATGCAGGATAACCAAATTCGAACCGGATGTAATCGCCGTTTCGGAGGCAAACGCTACTTTCACAAGGCCGGGACGGGTTGTGTTTACATCGTATACGGTGCCCTCCATCGCGGAGGACATGGTTACGTCTGTGAGCTTGAGCTTCGTCTCGTCGTAGGAAAAAGCAAAGGTACCGGCGGAAAGCCCGTTCGGATTGTTTGCGCTCAGTCTGAAATCCACGTTTTCCCCTGCCGTGAGGGAGGATGCGGATACAGAGTTGTAGAAGCTTACGCTTTTCACAGCAGGGGCGGCTTCCCGCACGGTGATCGTTCCTGCTTGCTGAGATACCGCCACGGTTTCGAGGGAAGCGTCGTAAACGTCATTTACAAGCACCGTGATAGGGTACGTGCCGGCGGGAGCAGACTGCTTCGCCCTGAAATACATAAGATTCAGATAACCGGAGCCGTTCAGCCCGTTACCGGAAACCAGCGTTACGTGAATAATGCCCGGCTCGGCGCTGTTCACGGATACCGTCACATCGCTTTGGGCGGTGAATCCGGCATTGTTTACCTGTGTCAGCTCCAGATTATCCGCATCGTACACGATCATATAATCCATGGCGGATATGTTTTCCGCCTCGCTCATGCGGAGATAACAGTACGCGGCGGAGCCGCCCGAGGTAACGGTACAGTTTGTAAAATACAGTGTTGGCGTCGTTTGCGCCTGTACCGGCGGTACTGCCGGAAACAGCAGTACCGCGAGCATCAGACACAAGAATCTTTTAAAACGTTTCATTATTATATATGTGTTATTATTCCCGCATTACCACAGAACGCTGCTGATCGTTTTGTTCGCGTACTGCAGAATACGAAGTGCTTCCACGGCGGAGAGTGCGTTATCGCCATTGATATCCGCACGCAGGAATTCTTCCTGGGTGAGCAGGGTTTCATCGTAAATAGCCTTCAGCAGCTTCAGCGCATCCAGAACGGTGATATTGCCGTCGCCGTCCACGTCACCCTTGGCATTGTTGCCCACTGCCTGATATACGGTGATTTCGTAGGGATTCTCGGCGGTGCGGGTGCCGGCGAAGGTGTAGTTCACGCCGTCAAATGCCGCGATGTAGTATTCCACGCCCGAGAGCGTCACTGCAGATGCGGGGATGGCGGCGGAGTACTTCTGATTGGTGGCGGTCATTTCCACGGACTTCCATGCCTCCGTGCCCTTTACTCTGTAGTAGAGATTTGCACTGTGGATGCCGATGTTGTCGCTTACGGTAGCCGATACGATCACCTTATTGCCGGTGGTGGCGGTGTAGATGGGGGAGTGGTACACGCTGGGCGCCATGGTATCCTTTGCGGTAACGGAGATCTTGCCGGCGGGCTTGGATTCGCTTGCCAGATCGGTCAGAACTACCGTGAAGGTGTAGAAGTACTGTTTGCCCGGCTCCACGTCGGTGTCGTAGAATCCGTTTTCCTCTGCGGGGATCACAGTCTTATTGAGGCGAACGTAACTGCCGTCTGCCTTGTCGGAGCGGTATACGTTGTAGCCGGCAAGGGTTTCGTAATCGTCCTGCATCCATTCCAGATGGATACCGCCCTCGTCCGCGTAGCCCTGCATCATCATGGCCATGGCGGAGGTGGTGTCGATTTCAAAGCCGAAGCGCGCCCAGTCGGTGTACAGCTTCAGATGAGCACCGGTTTCGTCGGCGGCGCTTCTGCCGTTCGTTACGCGGATGAACTGGTAGCCGTTTTCGATAACCGTTTTCAGCGTGGTTTCGCCCACCCAGGTTCTGGGATCGGCGAAGGCGCCCTCGATCTCATAATCGGCAAAAGGATACGCACTGCCGAAGAATACGTTCACGCCGTGAGCCATATCCATATCCCGGTTGAATTTCACCACGAATACCACCTTACCGCCGGATACGACGGCGGCGGGATTGCCGTTTGCGTCAAGGAGATATGCCTCGGTGACGAAGGGGAAGGTATTCTCCGGGGGCGTGGTGAGGATTTCGCCCTCGTTGATGTCGCCCAGCTGAATGAAGTCGTTGTAGTCCACGATCTGGTGGTTAATCAGCTCGGGATTGGTGGTGCCCCACCAGTTGCCGCCGAATCCGTATTTATTTGAATCCTGCGGGGCGGTGATGCGGAGCCACTTGGTCACGTCCGTGTCCGTCATGCGGTTGAGGATGGCACTGCCGAATACGTTGGTGTTGTAGCCCTTTGCGTAAAACTCGCTCATCAGAACGTCGAGTTCTTCCAGCGTGATTACGTCACGGGCAGTTTTCTTCGGGAGCGTGGTAACGGTCGTTACACCGCAGGCGCATACGTTGGTGATAACGCCCTCTGCCTCTTCCGTGGGGAGTACCGTTTCCGTCACGAACTGATGTACGTGTACCGGTTCCGCGGGAATTTCCGGATCCGCGGGAATTTCCGGATCCACGGGAATCTCCGGCTCAACGGGGATTTCCGGCACTTCGTCCGGCTGATAGGTGAAGATGACCGTGATGGCTTTATTGGCAAAACTGGAGTCGTTGGTCAGCGCGTTCGCAGGAATCGTCAGCACGTACTGCATACCCGGGACGAAGCCGCCGAAGGGATTCACACGCAAATCGTTCAGATCCAGCGTTTTTACCAGTGCCGTCTGGGTGCCGCCGGCGGTGATCGTCACGTACGCGTACTGACTGCTTGTGTAAATGCGCGAATCAAAGCCCAGCTGCAGTACGGTATCCTTCAGCACGCCGGCGGTAATATTGCCGCTTTCGTCGTACAACGCGTCCGTCAGATTGGTGTCGCCTGCCCGGAGCACCGGTGCGGTCGCAAGGTTCAAAGCACCGAAGGGAACAAAGGTGGGTACAACGGTGGAGGAGAGGGAGGACAGATAGTACAGCTCGTTGTCCTCCGTCAGGAAATACCAGCCGTTTGCGTAGAAAATACGCACCACGTCGGTGAGCCCGGCGATGGTATAACTGTTCACATGGGCAATGCCGTTTTCCGTGTAGTAGGAGCTGCCGTTATATCCTCTGTTTTCACCGGTGAGGGGAGAGAGGGTGGGGCTGTCCGTGCCGGTCAGGTTAAAATACTTGTCGCCCACCACGGCAATGCCGTCCTGCAGCCGGTCCACGCCCTCGTACATTTTGGTGTAGAATTCGTAGGTGTATTCACTGTAGTACGTGCTTGCCATGTACAGATTGCCACTTTCCGTGAGCAGATAGCTTCTATAACTGTCTGCATATCCGTCCACGATGCGTTCGCCTTCTATGGCGATGGCGACCGGTGTGGCAATAGTCTGTCCGCTGCCGCCGATACCCATCTGCCCGTAGCCGTTGTAGCCCAGCGTGCACGCGGTGCCGTCTGTCAGAATGGCGATGGCGTAGCATTCACCACCGTTGTGGTGCGAAATCAGCTTCACCACATTTTCTTTCAGCAGGGTGAAGGAGTCTCTGCAGGTGCCAAAGTGCAGGTTGTTGCCGTTGTAAGAATTCAGTTCCTTTGATGCGTACAGCCTGCCGTCGGTGTCAAGGATAAGGAAGGTATGGTAGTGGTTGGATCTGGTTGTCGCTATAGCAAACTGCGCCGGGGTGATGGGGGTACCGTTGGCACTTACCGGCAGCTTTAACGGGTTTTTGATGATTCTATTATTAAGATCCGTACCCCAGTACCAAAGAGTGCCGTCGGCGGTCACTGCGTAGTGCAAGTTACAATTGCAGTTAAAATAATCCATATCCACCACCGGGGAGGATACAGCCGTTTCCGACACGCATACGGGCACGTAGGCGGACAGAGACGTATTTTCCACGGTAACTTTGAGCGTTGCCATGCCTTCCGCCACGCCCACCAGCATGCCGGCTTCGTTCACGTAACAGAATTCCGGATTGGAGCTGTCCCAGATCAGTGTTTTGTTGGTGGCGTAGTCCGGGGTAATGATAGGCAGCACGGCTTTCATCTCGCCGGGCTTTACGTAGATCATCTGCGTGTCAAAGGCAACGGATTCCACCGGTGCCACTACCGTAACCAGCGTTTCGGCGGTAATGATTTCCTCACCGTTTGCGGCATAGGCGGTGATGATCGCATCGCCCACCGACAGGGCGGTGATATTGCCCTCCGCATCCACGGCGGCAACGGCAGGGTTATGGCTGACGTAGGACAGTGCCTTGGTGCTGTTTGCCGGGGTGATTTTGGCGCCCAGCGGCACGGCGGTGCCGATGTTGATCTGCAATTTTTCGGGCGCGAGGACCTTTTCCGCCTGTACCTCATCCTTTACGGTGACGGTAAAGAGGGCGGATACCTGCATATCCTCGGAGAAGACGTAAATCACAGCCGTACCGGTGGAAACAGGCGTGACAAGACCGGTTTCGCTGACGGTGGCTACTGCCTCATTGGAGGAGAAGTAGCGCAGGGGGAGATGGCTTGCCGCGGCGGGATATACCTGCGGCGCAAGCTGATAAGTAACGGAGGTATCCAGAGACACGCTGTCCTTCAGAAGCGTGACGGACTCGGTGAAGATTTTGTCGGGGATTTCGAGGAGGGCGTAGGAAGGGGAAGCTCTGTAGAATGTGCCGTCGCTGTTGAGCCTAAGAGTACTGGATGAACTCGAATTCATGTTGGTAACCGTTATAAAGCCGCCCAGCTCCTCGCCGTTGAGCCACACGAATCTGCCGTCTTTCAGCTCGGCACCCAGTATGCCGTAAAGATTGAATTTTTTCAAAAATGCCAACTCTTCCGGGGTTTCGATATACGTTGGCGTGCCGCCCATATAGGCTGAAAGTTTTTTCAGCAGCATCATGCCTTCGCCATAACCGCTCCAGGAGGTGGTACCAAACTCCAACTGCACGTAGGTTCTGCCGGTCACCTCGTCACGGGTGACTGCTTTGATTGTCGGGGTATAGAAGGACGCAGGTGCCATGCTGCTGGTGCCGCCGGACGTGCTGTCCCAGTAGTTGTTGTTGCCCAGGAACACGCAGTTTTCGTAGGTGTAATCGCTGCTGAACCTAATTTTGCTGTCCACGAAGATACAGCCGTCGCAGTTGACGGAGAGATTGTAATAGTGAGACGTGCCGCTAGGATAACCGCTGCAGAGTTTATAAAAGGCACAGTTTACCGCTTTGTCGCCATAGATGTGTACATCATACACACTATCAAGAACCACCTGACCGTTGCTTAATGCTCTGTCATATAAGTATCCCTTGTAGCTCTGCGTAAACTCGCAGTTTTCGGCAAGGGTAAAACCGCCGGAGGAGGTCGTATCAAGGTTCGTGATATTGGTGTATTTGTAGTTGATCTCACCGCTGCCGCTTTCGTTGATATTAACCACATAATTATACATCAGATCACTGGGGAAGATCTTTACCGGCTCTTCTTCCGTACCGATGCAGTTCAGCGTACCTTTTACCGTAAGGCTTGCCATGTACAGATCCGCATAGGGGTCGGTGGCGTCGTCGGTCCAGAACTGGATGTTCGTGTCCTCGGTTACGGTAACCGTAACGCCTTCTTCAATGACGGTGGAATTGGGGATGATGTAGTAGCTGTCCTTGGTGAGGATCATATCCCGGTCGATCACCTGGGGCAGCACCACGCCGTTTTTCACTACCAGCTCTACCGTGGCTGTCGTCGTGTAGGTGGTGCGGTCGTCCGCGTCCAGCGCGTTTTCACAGGCGACGGTGACGTTCAGCATCAGAATGGTATCGTTGGGGGTGTCCTTGGGAATCTGCAAATAGAAGGGATTCTCCCAGGCGGTGAACAGGTCGTCCACCACTACTTTACCGCAGTCCTGGGTGGAGTAGGTGCCCACGCTGCCGTAGTTTACACTGGCGGCGGGGGCAAAGTTCACGCCGTCCGCGGAGAAGGAAACGTAGGGGTTGGGAATGCCGGCGGGGGAGAGGGCATCCACGGTAACGACCGTATTCTCGCTCATGCCCCAGCGGTTGCGCAGGGTGAAGCCCAGGGTGATCGTTTCGCCCGCGTCCAGCGTGCCGTCGCCGTTGTTGGCAAAGAAGATATCGGCGGTATCAAAGGTGGCAAAATCGCTGACGGACACGTCGGGCTTGGGCAGTTTGGTCAGCG
>JAZQDY010000053.1:0-2431 GCA_045547015.1 Eubacteriales bacterium
GTATGTCCAGCAGAAAGGGAAGGGTATTCAGCGCAAAAAGCATCGGCAATTTGTATTTTGAAAAGAATTTTTTCATGGTTCTTTTCCCTGTCAGTCGTAAAATTGTACGGATTTTGCCCATTCGGCAATCTGCGGTGCGTATGTGTCGGCGTGTTCGCGCAGCATCGTAAAGTAAACGAGCCAGAATGCGTCGTCCGTTTTGTAAGCATATGCCGTGAACCGATACTCCTCCTCGGCATCCGTGAGCCGGGTGTCGAATGTAAACCAGGTCAGACCGTCGGCGTTTTGGACCTTTGCCGAGTCAAACGCATTTACCTGGAGCACCAGATCCACGTATTCTTCCAATGTGAAGTCGCCAAAACCTTCTGCCATGGAGAAGGGCTCCTTTAAAACCAGAACGCCCACCTTGTTGGAATCGAACGCGGCGGTATAGTTTTCCAGACTGATTTCCTCAAACTGATCGGTCAGGGTGATGGTGATTCCGGCGGAAGAAAAGGTTTTCGGCTCTGCCTTTTTATTGGCAAACACACCGGACATCAGCCCGGAAGTCAGGGAAAAGCCCACAATAAATCCAATGACCACTGCCAGTGTAAAGATGAGCCCTCCCTTGCGGGCGTTTTTCTTTCGGCTTTCCGCAATCCCCTCACTGTTGTTGTTATCAAACCGAAAGGCGTTTCCGACAGCGGGGTTCAGTTTGGGTTTTCCGGAAAGAAAAATGTCATCCTGTCCCTCAGGCAGAGCGTAAAACTCATTGCAGTAGTTCTTGCTTAATTTATCGGCGATGACGAACACTTTTGCCGCGGTTTCTTCTATTTGAAACGTTTTTTCTTCCCCGTTTTTCAACTCTCCCAGCTTGCGGCAGGATACGTCATTGATCGTTATTTCCGTGGAGGTTGGATCCTCTATGTAAATCTTCAGCTTTGTAATACAGCCTACAAAGGATTTCGTTCTTTTGATTGTCAGATTACGCATGGATTCGTCCTCCTGTATGATTCTGAAATGGTATATATTGCTGCAATTTTCAGAGGGCATGCTTTTACACAGACACTATACCACAAATTCTTACCTTTGTCAAGGTGAAGCCAAGATAATTCCTCCCCGGGGGAAAGATAGGGGGAGCGATGCTATCGGCATGCTTACTAAGGAACGGAGAGCAGCGGTTACACGGGAGATCATTCCGTATCTGTGAGGCGGTACGGAAGGAAAAGAAAAAGCGCAGAATCGCGAGCTTCTGCGCTTTTTGACATTTGGTGAATGAAAAATTTATTCCTTTCCTGCGCTTGCGGCCGCATCCCGCTGACGGTCCAGTTTTACGTTGCGGAAATACAGTGCCACGTCAATGCAGATCATTACGCTGTTCAGAATATAGAAGATACTGCTCAGGAAGAAGATAAAGCCGGCGGCACCGCCTGCAAATTCAATAATTTTGCGGATAATGCCGAATGCATATCCAAGAAGAAGAAAAAGTTCAAACACCAGGCTCTTGCCTTTTGCCGTGCGGGAAATAAGCGATTTGCGGATAGATACGGGCCAGGACAGGCCGAAGCAGAAGATGGTCAGTGCCTCCAGAAGATCGATAATCGGAAAAGCTTCCATTAGAAAATTCCTTTCTCAAAAAGAAAATAGTGAAAAATGATTATTTCACACATAGTGTACGGTTTTTATTTGTGTAATCGGGCAGAAGCTTTGGTGAAACCACATCTGTATGAATATTTGCCGCGGCAAGCATATCTTCAAATTGTGCGATGTGATCGAGCGTCAGCTTGCCTACAGCGGTGTCTTTTGCCGCGGCGGCTGCATGCTGACCGGCGTTCCGGCCAAACACGATGATGTCGAGAAGGCTGTTGCCCATGAGACGGTTTTTGCCGTGAATACCGCCTACTGCTTCGCCCGCTGCGAAGAGATTTTTTACACTTGTGGTTTCGCCGTTTACGTGAATGTCCAAACCGCCGTTCTGATAATGCAGGGTTGGATAAATGAGAATCGGCTCCTTGCGGATATCGATGCCGTATTTAGCGAACATACGCATCATGGCGGGGATTCTTCTTTCAATGGTGCCTGCGCCGCCGATTATTTCAATCATAGGCGTATCCAGCCAGACCGCCTGTCCGTTTCCGGTATCAATGCCGTTTTGCCGTTCGGTGCATTCCCGGATGACGGCGGCGGCGGTCACGTCGCGGGTTTCCAGCGGGTGCATGAATACTTCGCCGTTTTTGTTTACCAGCTTTGCACCGAGAGAACGAACCTTTTCGGTTACCAGTGCGCCGAAAATCTGTGCCGGATAGGCCGCCCCCGTGGGGTGATACTGGAGCGTTTCCGCATAGAGAAGTTTTGCCCCTGCGCGGTAACCCAGTACAAGACCGTCCGCGGTAGCACCGTAGTGATTGGAGGTAGGGAAGCCCTGATAGTGCATGCGTCCCGCCCCGCCGGT
>JAZQDY010000054.1:0-4810 GCA_045547015.1 Eubacteriales bacterium
GTTTGAAGAACCGACTCCTCCTGACAATCTGGAAGCGCTGAAAGCGGTAAGGGATAAATCTCCTGTGCCGATCTCTGCAGGAGAACGTCTGTACACTCTCCGTTCGTATAAAGATCTCTTTGAGATGCGTGCTGCAGATTATATTCAGCCCGACGTATCCCACGCCGGCGGTATTATGGAGCTGAAGAAGCTGGCAGCCATTGCGGAAGCGAACTATATTCCTTTTGCTCCCCACAATCCATCCGGTCCCATTGCCAACGCCGCAACCTTGCAGATCGCGGCCTGCTGTCCCAATTTCTGCATTCTGGAAATCATGTACAGCGACGTGGAATACCGGAAATACATTACCGACGAAAACCTTATCTACGAGGACGGCAAGATCAAAATCGGCAGCAAACCCGGTCTGGGCATCGATCTGAACGAGGAAGAATGTCTGAAACACCCGTACGTGGAGCATAATCTCCGTCACTACACCGGCGCTCTCACCGATATCCGTCCCCCGAAAACTGAATTTTATTTCTGAATATAGGAGTGTATTCCCCTTGAAAACTGTACTGATTACCGGCGCCACCGTAAACACCGGCTACGGCGTCGCACAAAAATTTGCATCGGAAGGCTGGAACGTGGCCATTACCGGCCGGGATGCCGCCCGGGTTCCCGCCGCCGCCGAAAAACTCCGTAATGATTATCCCGCTGTCACCGTACGGGGCTTTGCCCTGAACGCGGTCCGTGCTGATAATACGATTGATGAAGATGCAGTGAAGGCAATCTTTGCCGAACTGGACGGGGCAGGTCTGTTCGTGGAATGTCTCGTTCTGAACGCCGCCAATCTGGGCATCCGCCAGCAGATTTTTGAAAATCCCCTTTCCGATTTTATAAACGTTCTGCAGACCAACGTATCCCTGAATTACCTCTTTGCGGAAACGGCGGCACGCCGTATGAAAGAAAAGCACACGGGCAGCATTGTGTTCATCAATTCCAACACCGCCTACCGTGCCATTCCCGACCGAATCGCCTACTGCACCTCCAAGGGTGCGCAGCTCTCCATGATGCGTGCCCTGGCTCTGGATCTGGGCAAATACAATATCCGCGTAAACGCTGTTCTGCCCGGCATGATTAAGACGGATCGCTGGGAAAGCAATTACAACGACTGCAAAAATGCGCCCTCCAACTATACCCCGCTTCAGGATATTGCTGAGTTTGCGGATATCGCAGACGCCGTTTGGTATTTTGCAGCACACGCCCGCAACACCACCGGTGCGGAACTGACCGTGGACGGCGGCAACACAATCCAGCTTTATCCGATCATTCCAGATTAACGGCTTCGTTAACGCAACTCTACTGACGATAGAGTTGCAACGAGGCTGTCTCCAAAATATCGCTTGCAGCGTCCACTCCGGTGTGGTATAATAGTAAAACAAAGAACAACAGAAGGTTACATATGAACGATTACGCAAATAAATTTGCCGCCAATCTGAAACGGCTCCGCAAGAAACGGGGGATTACCCAAAAAGAGTTTGCCGACACCCTGGGGTATTCCGAAAAAGCCGTCAGCAAGTGGGAATGTGCCGACAGCATCCCCAATATCGATGCACTCTTTGCCATTGCCGCTGTGTTTGATCTGAAGCTGGACGATCTGTTCAAGGACACATCCGAAATTTATTTTCTCGGCATTGACGGCGGCGGAACGAAAACCGCCTTTGCCCTTGCCAATCATAGCGGAAAAATCCTGCGCACGCTGCACAGCGAGGGCTGCAACCCCATTGATATCGGCATAGATGCGGCCAAAAAGATTCTGCAGGACGGCATTTACAAGATCACGGACGGCATCGCCCTCTCTTCCGTGGTCCTTTACGCCGGCATTGCAGGCGGGTCCTCTCCGCCGCTGCGGTCTGCGCTTTCCGAGTTTTTCGCCGCGCTGGGTTTCTGTGCCTTTGATAACGGCTCCGATAACAACAACATTATCGCCGCAGGCATCGGCCAGCGGGACGGTATCTCTATCATCACCGGCACGGGCATTTTTGCCACGGCACAAAAAGCAGGCGAGCGAATCCGCGTAGCAGGCTGGGGCTACCTTCTGGATAACGGCGGAAGCGGCTACAACATCGGCCGCGACGGTCTGAACGCCTATTACTGTGCCCTGGACGGTTCCGGTCCCGAAACGGCACTGACTGCCGCCATTGAAACACATACGGGACGATCTCCGCAGGACCTGCTCAGTGATATTTACAGCGGCGGCAAACGAAAGGTTGCTTCCTTTGCCCCCCTCGTTTACAAGGTGGCACGCACCGGGGATGCCGTTGCCGCAGGTATCGTAGAACGAAATATGCAGTGCATCGCCCACGTGCTGGAAACGGGCGGACGGCAGTTTACCGAAACGCCGATTCCCGTAGTGTTCGCCGGGGGACTAAGCAAAGAGGTCGGTTTCACGGATGCCGTGCGGAAATACCTGCACGAGCCGGAACGATTTTCTCTTTCCCTGCTCCCCTGTGAACCGGTGGAAGGGGCTGTCAAACTGGCCATGCAAGTCTGGAAGCAATCCACAGAAAACATAAAAGGAGAAAAATAATGCAGAAGACAGAACAGCGGAATCCGAATACGATGCATATCGATACCGCCTCCACGGCGGAGATTATGCGGCTGATTCAGGATGAGAATATGAATGCAGTCAGAGCCGTGGGAGAGGTACTTCCTCAGATTACCCGTGCGGCGGACAGCATCCACGAGGGACTGGAAAACGGCGGCAGACTGATCTATATCGGTGCCGGCACTTCCGGACGTCTGGGCGTTCTGGATGCCTCGGAATGTCCCCCCACCTACGGCGTATCTCCGGAGCTGGTCAGCGGCATCATCGCTGGCGGTCCCCGGTGCCTGACCAGTGCGGCTGAGGGTGAAGAGGACAGCGGAGAAACCGGCATCGCCGATATCGCCGCCAAAAAACTGAACAAATGGGACAGAATCGTAGGCATCTCGGCCGCAGGCAACGCGGCCTACGTAGCAGAGGCGATGAAATACGCCCGGGAGGTTGGCTGCGTCACCATCGGCATTACATCCAACGAAGGCAGCCGGCTGGATCGGGAATCAGATATTTCCATCGTAGTGGATACGGGACCGGAAGTTATCACCGGCTCCACCCGTATGAAAGCAGGAACGGCACAGAAGCTGATTCTCAATATGCTTTCCACCTGTGCCATGATCCAGGCGGGCAACGTCATGGAAAACCTGATGATTAACCTGAAACCCACCAACGAAAAGCTCCGCCGCCGCGTGCTGTCTATCGTAAAAGATCTGACCGGTCTCGGGGAGAAAGAATCCATTCCCTATCTGGAAAAGCATAACTGGTCTATCCGGGCTGCAGTAGATGAAATCCGTGCCCTGAAAAACTGAAAACCACCCACAGAATCTTCCGGGGATCTATTGCAAAATAGATCCCCGTGCTGTATAATAAGAAAAATTGCACTTCGACGATACACCAAAAAGGAGACACCCCATGGAAATAGTCCGACTGAAAAAAGAAAACTACGACGAGCTGATCGCCCTCTTTGACGCCGTGTTCGGCAGAGAAAAAGGCGGTCTGAAGGAAACGGAAAAGGATCTGCCCAAGATGTGCGTCCGTGACGATGAGCACATGGGTATGCATTTCGGCATTTTTGACGAGGGAAAACTGCGCGCGGCACTGGGCGTATATCCCCTTCCCATGAACGTATGCGGTATTCCGCTTCTCTTCACCACGGTGGGCAACGTAGTCACCCACTGGGACTATGAGGGCCGGGGCTGCATGCGCGCCATGATGCAGGAGGCAATGAAAGAGCTCGATCGCATCGGTGCGGACGGTGCCCGCCTGGGCGGTCTCAGACAGAGATACAACAACTACGGATTTGAGGCCTGCGGCACGCTGTATCATTTTACCTTCACGCCCCGCAACCGCCGACTCACCATGCCCGCTTTCCACAGCGATATCACCTTTAAAAAAATCCTGCGGAACGATTATGATTCTCTGAAATACGTCACGGAACTCCACGCCCGGGAGGAAGCCGCCGTGGTGCGAACCGCAGACGATCACTACCGGGAAATGTATACGGCCATGACCGCATGGCAGAACGTTCCGTTCCTCGCCTGCCGGGAGGACGGCACGCCGATCGGTTACCTCTGTCTGAAACCGGACAACAAGGTGGCGGAAATGGCGGCGGAAACGGACGATCTGCTCATTGAAATGCTGGCAAAATGGACGGAAAATTCCGGCACATATCTCACCTTTGTTCTCCCTCCCTATAAAGTAAACCTGATCCGCCGCTTCTCGGCGATCTGTGAGGATATGAATCTTTCTTCCCCCAATCACTATCTGATTCGCAACTGGCAGAAGGTAACGGACGCATTTCTGAAACTGAAGGCATCCTATGCCAATCTTCCCCACGGAGAAATGTGCATTGGAATAGAGGGGTACGGCGCGCTCCGCCTCTTTGTCAGCGAAACAGGTGCCGGCTGTGAACACACGGATGCCACCCCGGAGATCACACTCTCCCCGCTGTACGCGGCACGGTTCCTGTTCGGTCCCTTTGATCCCCTCTATGCCGGAAAAGCCAATCCCCTCGCCCAGGCGTGGCTTCCCCTGCCCCTCTCCTGGAATCTGCAGGATCGGGTATGAATGCATACAAAAGGACTGCTGCACAAAAATGCAGCACACCTTTTTGCAAAACAGCCACCTTTAGGCGGCTGTTTTACTTTCTTTTTAAATTTTCTAGTCTTCTGTTATCTCATCCAGCAGGGCATCCAACTGCTCCCGATGATTCTGCGGTTCCTCAATTCTTTC
>JAZQDY010000055.1:0-3426 GCA_045547015.1 Eubacteriales bacterium
CCGGCAGGTACGCGCAAAACCCGCCCGCCGGGGACACCGTACACACAGAACTTTCCGTCATGCTCACCGCGCTGGAAGCCCACTACGGTCTGAAACCGATCCTGTACGCCACCGAGGACACCTACGAGTTGTATCTCGCAAACGGATACGGAGAATACGATATCTGGATCCGCAACGTAATCACGAAGCCCACGCTCAGTGACGGTCGGCAGTGGACGTTCTGGCAGTACACGAACCGGGAACGGCTGGACGGTTATGCAGGGGAAGAACCATTCATCGATATGAACGTATTTGCGGGAACACCGGAAGAATTCCGGAAATATCCCCGCTATCCGGCATCGTAATCCCCGATCATACATAAAAAAGAGGAACATCCTATGAATGAGACAGCGAAACGAATTGCAGAGGCGGTGGATAAATACCGCGGGGACATACTGGCTATAGAAAAATTCATGTGGGACAATCCGGAGACCGGATTCCGTGAATGGAAAGCGAACGAGTTTCTCAAAAAGAAATACGAAGAGTTGGGCTATACGCTCACCTGTGCGGGCAACATCCCCGGATTTTACACGGTGATCGACACCGGCCGTCCGGGACCGGAGATTCTGGTACTGGGAGAGTTGGATGCCCTGCTCTGCTCCAATCACTTTCACGCCGATCCGGAAACGGGCGCGGCACACGCCTGCGGGCACAACGCCCAGTCTGCTGCTCTGTTCGGCATTGCTGCCGCGCTGACAGAGGAGGGGATGCTGGACGGGCTGTGCGGCCGGATCCGCCTTTGTGCCGTTCCGGCAGAGGAAACAGGGGAGCTTTCCTTCCGCCGGCAGCTGAAGGAGGACGGCATCATCTCCCATTACAGCGGCAAGCGGGAATTTCTTGCCCGGGGTTATTTTGACGGGGTGGATATGGCCATTCTGGTACATACACTACCAGTAAGCTACTATTCCTCTGACGGGCAGGCGGTTGGCGTAATCGCAAAACAAGCCACCTTCAAGGGTGTGTCCGCCCACGCCGGTGCCAACCCGCACAAGGGACGGAACGCACTGTACGCCGCCACCCAGGGACTTTCCGCCATCAACGCCATACGGGAGACGTTCCGTGACGACGATCACATAAGAGTCCATCCCATCATCACCGAAGGCGGCGCTGCCATCAACACCATTCCCGACACGGTGACGGTGGAAAGCTACGTCCGGGGACTTACCTTTGAAGCTATGGCAGACGCCAATCTCCGGGTAAACCGGGCGCTGTGCGGTGCGGCGGTTTCCCTGGGCACGGAGCTCACCATCACAGACACCGCCGGCTCTGCCCCCATGATTGACAATAAGGAATTGGCGGCAGTGGCAGGGGAAGCGATCCATCAGCTTCTGCCTCAGGCAGAATACCATTTCTTTGACAAAATTGACACGGGCAGCACGGACATGGGCGACGTATCCTGTCTCATGCCCACCATTCACCCATACGTGCCCGGCGCGGCAGGAAAGGGCCACGGCAACGATTACCGGATTGAGAATCCGGATCTCGCCTGCCTCATGTCGGCCAAGTGGCAGCTGTGTATGCTGCGGATCCTTCTCGAAAACGGCGGTGCCCGGGCAAAAGAGATCCTCGCGGGATTCACGCCCCGCTTCCCCGACCGGGACACCTATCTCAAGGCGCATGACGCCCTCTCCGGCGAGGGAGATCGGGTGTTCTACGATGAAAACGGCGATATCCGCATCAAACTGTAACCAAACGGAGAATATTTCATGAAAAAATGGTCGAATTTTCTTATGATGACGGCGGGCGCGGTGCTTTTGGCGCTGGGTGTATACTTTTTCAAGATTCCCAACGGATTTGCCACGGGCGGCGTTACCGGTATCGGTACGCTTCTTGCCGCCGGCACGCCTATATCCGCCGCGGTGTGGATCTGGGTGCTGAATATCCTGCTCCTGCTTCTGGGATTTGTCATTCTGGGCAGGGAAACCGGGCTGAACACCGTATACTGCAGCATGCTGTTCTCCGCCCTTACCTATCTTTTGGAACGCTTCGTTCCCCTTACCGCCCCCCTGTCCGATCAGCCGTTTCTGGAGCTGGTATACGCCATGCTTCTTACCTCCATCGGATCAGCCATGATTTTTAACAGCGGCGCCTCCGGCGGCGGTACAGATATTGTGGCGCTGATTCTCCGGAAATACACCCGGCTGGACGTAGGCAAGGCACTTCTTCTCGTGGACTTTATCGTAGCGGCAAGCGCGTTTTTTGTATTCGGCATGGAAACCGGTTTGTTCTCTCTCCTCGGTCTCTTTGCCAAGGCGTTCATCGTGGACGGCGTGATCGAAAGCCTGCAGGTATGCAAATACTTCCTTGTCATCACCACAAAACGGGAGGAGATCTCTGCATACATCATCAAAAGCCTGCATCACGGTGTAACGGTAAACCAGGCCACCGGCGAATACACCGGTGAGGAAAAATACATGATCCACACCGTATGCAAGCGGATCGAAGCCATCCGACTCAGGAACAAGATCAAAGAAATCGATCCCCACTCGTTCATTATTATCACCAGCACAAGCGAAATCATCGGCCGCGGATTCCGGAGTGTGTGAGGAGGGGAGAACCAAGGGGGCTTTTTGAAAAAAGCCCCCTTGACCCCCAAAAACTTTTCAACAGATATAAAAATCACGTCTGTGCGCAGATAGATGCACAGGCGTGTTTTTTTGTTCAGATTGTACGGATCTCAGCGGGAAGTTCTATTACTCCTTCTTTTTCCTCGAACGCCTTTATTTCCTGCCGCAGCAGATAGAGAATTTGTCCGTTTGCGGAGCGACCGTAATATTTGGAGATATAGTGAAGCTTATAATGCAGTTCCGGATCTATTTCTATGCCAAGATGCTTATTCTTTTTGTTCCTCATAATTCTCTCCATAATCTTAATATAAGTATATTTTAAGATTATTTTGTGGTATAATGTTGTGAGTATACTTATTTCAAGTATACCAAATAAAGCGATGGAGGTCATTATGAGGATAGCAGTTATCGGTTCAAGAAGCATCATCCCGACAGAAATAGACAAATACGTTTCGTATGCTGACGAAATTGTTTCGGGCGGAGCGACCGGCGTAGATACCTGCGCGGAAGAATATGCAAAAAGAAAAGGGCTGAAATGCACCGTTTTTCTGCCTCAATACGAGCGTTACGGTCGCGCGGCACCGATTGTAAGAAATAAAAAAATCGTCGATTATGCAGATAAAATCATTGCTTTCTGGGACGGACGTTCAAAAGGAACATTATCGGTCATAAAATACGCACAGAAAGCAGGTAAAGTCTGCGAAGTAATCCTTTGCAAGTAGCTTTTTCTCCGAAAACAAAAATCACGTCTGTGCGCAGATAGAAGCACAGGCGTGATTTTATTTTTTTATAAAAGTTTTCCGAGTTCGCGCGAGTTAGC
>JAZQDY010000056.1:0-6324 GCA_045547015.1 Eubacteriales bacterium
GATGATTCCGGATGCATATACATGGCTTTCAGACCTCGGATTTACCGAGGTTCTGATTCCCGCCGCCGGCGGGCCGCGCACCGTTCCGATTTTGTGATTCCGGTGCAGTCATTGAAAGTACGAGGTGAAATACCATGTCTCAACAAGAAAATATACGGCTGAATGCGCTTTCCGATATCAGCCTTCTGTATCCGGACAGCGAAACCATGCGCCGTGCCGGCGCCGGTGCGGGCGATGCTTCTTTGCCCGCGGTGACGGCGGACCAGCTGGAACTGTATTATCTTATCGATCTGAAAAGCAGTGATATCGGCAGCTTCTTTACCTCGGATCCGGAAACGATCCGCTACCGGCAGGAGACGTTCGCCGATATGACGGAAAATCCGGAGATTGCCAGAACGCTTCTGAAAATGCTCCCGCTTCTTTCCGATATTACGGAGCTTCGACGTATGGGAGCGGATACCGGAGCATCCACGGAGTCGTATCTGTACAGCATCACCGAGGTGGAACTGTATACCTCGCTGATGGAGCATCTGAAAAAGGGGATCCTGCCCCTGAAGGACAAGCTGCAGAGCCGCGCTTTCCGCGCTTTTGCGGAGCGCATCGCGTATCTTACGGAGAGTGAGTATTATAAAGATCTGAACGAGAAACTGAACGATCTTACAAAGCGTGTCCGGGAGATCAAGAGCATTACCGTAGGCGTAAATCTGGATGCACAGCTTCGCCCGGAGAACGCCGGTGTTCTGTCCATCAACAACGAATATTTTAAATCCGGCGAGCTTTTGGAGCGGATTCTTCGGCTGGATTTCAAGGAGAACGAGTACACCTGCATCGCGTCGCTGGTGCCGTTCCGGAAAAATCAGAGTGAGAATCAGCAGCTGGCGCTGTCCTATGCGTTCAATTCTGCCATCAATGAGGTGTTCAAAACCTCCATCCGTTCCTGGAAAAAGGTGGTACAGCTGTACGTGCTGGAAAACACGGATTTCCTTATCCGCATGATGCCGGAGATCGAGTTCGTGGTGAAAGCATCAGAACTTATGGCGCGTCTTGCGGAAAAGGGCATACCGCTTTGCCGGCCTGAAATCCGTCCCATGGAGGAAAAAACGTTTTCCGTCACCGGCCTGCGCAATCCCGTGGTTGCCATGAAGATCGACGGGGACGTGATCCCCAACGATTTCGCCTTTGATGAGGAAGGCATGATTTTCGTCATTACCGGACCGAACCGGGGCGGCAAATCTGTTACCACCTGCGCGGTGGGACTTGCTTTCGTTCTGGCACAGCTTGGTTTGTATGTGCCTGCGGAAAGCGCACGGCTCAGTCCCTGCGACTGTATCTATACACATTTTCCCACGGGATCGGAGGATACCATCGATAAAGGACGTTTGGGTGAAGAATGCGCCCGCCTGGATACGATTTTTGATACGCTGACGGAAAACGGTCTGGTGCTGCTGGATGAGTCCCTGTCCTCCACCGGTTCCTTTGAGGCATCCTATATCGCCAGCGAGGTGCTGGCGGGATTCAGTATGGCACGGTGCCGCTGTATCTTCTCTACGCACCTGCACGATCTTGCCGCTTCGGTGGACCGTATCAATGGGGAATGCCTGCCGAGGGGCGGCGTGAAAATCGACAATATGGTGGCCGCCATCGACGAGGGAACCCGTTCCTTTAAGGTGCGCCGCGCCCGTCCCGACGGCAAGAGCTATGCCCGGGATATAGCGGAAAAGTACGGTCTTTCCTTTGAAAAGATTTTGTCGAAGATCGAAAAGAACAGATAACAAATAAATAATATATATAGGGAAGGGAAGCGATTGCATGAATGAATTGCTCAGAATCATGGAGGATAACTGCCGTCTCAGTGACACGCAGCTTGCCATGATGCTTCAGAAAGATGAAGGCGACATCCGCGCCATCATCGAAAAGTACGAGAAAGAAAAGGTGATTCTCGGCTACAAGGCCATCATCGACTGGGATAAGACGGACAGAGAATGCGTTACGGCATTGATCGAAGTGAAGATCACGCCTCAGCGTGACCGGGGATTTGATCGGGTAGCAGAGAAGATCTATAACTATCCGGAAGTGGAGAGCCTTTACCTCATGTCCGGCGGATTTGACCTTGCCGTGCTGATTGAGGGAAAGACCATGAAAGAGGTTGCCTATTTTGTGGCAATGAAACTGGCTCCTATTGAGGATGTGATTTCTACCGCAACTCATTTCGTCCTTCGGAAATATAAGGACAAGGGCGTAATTTACGGTGCAGAAACTGTGGATGAGAGAGGGCATTACTGCGGATGATTGACTATGAATCCCTGATACCCTCCCATGTGAAGGAGATAAAGCCTTCCGGCATTCGTAAGTTTTTTGATCTTGTGAGTGAGCGGAAGGACGTGATTTCTCTCACTGTCGGTGAGCCGGATTTTGTCACGCCGTGGCATATCCGTACTGCCGGTATTGAAAGCCTGGAGGGCGGAAAAACGTACTATACCGCCAACAGCGGTATGATAAAGCTCCGCGAGGAGATTGCTGCCTATTTGGCCCGCCGGTTTGGCGTGCACTACGATCCGCAGAAAGAGGTGGTCGTTACCGTGGGCGGCAGTGAAGCCATCGATATTACCTTCCGTGCGCTGCTTTCTCCCGGAGATGAGGTAATCATTCCGCAGCCGGCATTCGTGTGCTATGATCCGCTGGCGTCTCTGGCGGGCGGCACGCCGGTAATCATCCCGACGAAAGCGGAGAACCAGTTCAAATTGACACCGGAAGAACTGCGTGCCGCTATTACGCCCCGCACCAAGCTGCTGGTGCTGCCCTATCCCAACAATCCCACCGGTGCCATCATGACCCGGGAGGATCTTCTGGCAATTGCGGACGTGCTGAAGGGAACGGATATTTTGATCCTTTCCGATGAGATCTACGGAGAGTTGACCTACGGCAGAGAGCACTGCTCCTGTGCCGCCGTCCCGGGCCTTACAGAGCGGACAATCCTCGTCAGCGGTTTTTCCAAGGCGTTTGCCATGACCGGCTGGCGACTCGGTTATCTCTGCGCGCCGGCACCGCTTTGTAAACAGATGCTGAAACTGCATCAGTACGCCATCATGTGCGCACCTACCACCGCCCAGTTTGCCGCCATTGAGGCAATGAAAAACGGAGACGCGGACGTGGAGATGATGCGGGAGGAATACAACCGCCGCCGCCGTTATCTGACGGCAGGTCTCAGAGGTATGGGTATCCCGTGCTTTGAGCCGGAGGGCGCGTTCTACGTGTTCCCGGATATTTCCGGCTTCGGGCTCAGCAGTGAAGAGTTCTGCCGCCGCCTGCTGGAAGAGGAGAACGTGGCAATCGTTCCCGGCAATGCGTTTGGTGAATCCGGCGAGGGATTTGCCCGGATTTCTTATGCATATTCGGTACAGCACATCTCAAAAGCACTGAGCGGAATGGAGAAATTCACGAAAAGTCTGCGAAAATAAAACAAAAATCGAAAAAACCCTTGCAATCTGCCAAAGATTGTGTTATAATAATGCTTGCTGAATTTGGATTGAATGCAATCAATAGATATAAACGGAGGTATTCGGAAATGGCTAAGTGCAGCATTTGCGGAAAAGGCGTTGTATTCGGCGCTCAGGTTTCCCACTCTCACCGTTCTACCAACAGAATGTGGAAACCGAACATCAGAAAAGTAAAGGTTGTTGTCAATGGCACGCACAAAACGGTAGCCGTATGCTCCCGTTGCCTGCGTTCCGGCAAAGTTACCCGCGCTTGATGCATCCGCAGTAACACGGTTTTCCGTGAGCGTCAAAATCCCGCCTTTGGTGGGATTTTTTGCTTTTTATCCGTTTTGGTTAAGGAGGAGTTTTATGCTTTCGGACCTGGCGCGCTATGCAGCAGTGATCGGTGCCGGTGCCGCCGCCTTTGCTGATACGCTCAGTCGGTATTTTGCCGATGTGATTCTCCTGCCGGCATTTCCGCTTCTGCCGGCTCCCACGGCGTCGCATCCGGATATGCTCCTTGCGCGGGTGGGGAGAGCAGTAGTTATGCCGGAACACTATGCCGCCCGGTTTCCCGATGCAGCGGAAGCACTTTCCTCTCTTTGTGATCTGCAACTGGGGGCGTCTGTTCCCCGGGCACCCTATCCGTTAGACGTGTCCTACAACGTGTTCTGCCACGGCGGCAGTCTGTACTGCCGTACGGATGTGCTGGACGGCGCGGCGGCGTCTGCTGCGGCAGAGCAGGGGATTTCCCTATGCCGCATCCGACAGGGATATGCGGGCTGTTCTGCGCTCTCTCTGGGCAGTTTTGTGCTGACGGCGGATCCGTCTCTGCGAAAGGCGCTGGAAGCAAACGGGGAGAGTGTGGTGCCTCTCAGACCGGGTGGAATACGCCTTCCCGGCTACGACTGCGGCTTTATCGGCGGTGCTTCCGGCTTTTGCGCCGGTACCGCGGTTTTCTTCGGTGATCCGGAAAAGCATCCGGACGGTACTTTGATCCGCCGTGCCCTTTGGGAGCACGGTGTAGAGTGTCTGTCTCTTTCCCGGGATGAACTGACTGATTGCGGAGGTATTGTGTGTTTCCCAAAAATGTAAAGTGAATCTTGCAATTTATCTCCAACCGTGCTATAATGTTGAAAACGGTAAAAACGGAGGTTTTTATGAGACACGAGAAGATTTATTTCCGCCCGGACGATCCGAGCGTGTATATGGCAACCTACATTTCCGAGGACGAGCCGGTGCTGGAGATGCCGCCCCGTCCTGCCATCGTGATCTTCCCCGGCGGTGCGTACACGAATTGCACGCCCCGGGAATCCGAGCCGATCATGAAGCATTTCTTCGCGGCCGGCTTCAACGCGTTTATTCTGTATTATTCGCTGGGTGATAAGGCAGCGTTCCCCCGTCCTCTGCAGGAAGCGTCTATGGCGGTGGCGCACGTCCGCGAGCACGCGGAAGAATACAACGTGGATCCGAACCGCATTTTCGTTATCGGCTTTTCTGCCGGCGGACATCTGGCCGGCTCCCTCTCCACCATGTGGCATCGTCCCGAGGCGGCGTTCCCCGGCATGACGCCCGGTGCAAACCGTCCGAACGGTTCTATTTTGTCCTACGGCTGTCTCAGCGTATCTACCGGAAAGAATCTCGGTTTGTTTGAACGTGTGTACGGCGGTAAGGGAACGATCGACGAAATGCGCGTATGTTCGCCTGCCGATCACGTGGACGAGAAAACCTGTCCTTCTTACATCTGGCATACCTTTTCCGACACCGGCGTAACGGTGCTCCATTCTCTCCACTACGCCAATAAGATGGCGGCGGCAAAAGTGCCGTTTGAAATGCATATCTTCCAGAACGGCGTGCACGGTCTGTCCCTTGCCAACAAGCAGACCTGGCGTAATAATCCCGTCCTCATCTGCCCCGAGGTTGAGCAGTGGATTGACGAAGCCATCGCATGGGCACTCCGTCTTGAGACGACGGCAGAATAAATGGGAAAGGAAAGAGAATTATGATTACGGAAAAAATTCTTCTTCGCCCCGATGAGGGTGAGAAAGTCACGCTGACCACGTATATTTCCTATGACGGACCCGAACTGAATATGCCGCCCCGTCCGGCGATTCTGGTCTGTCCCGGCGGCGGATACGGCTTTTGCTCTGAGCGTGAGGCAGAACCCATCGCCAAATGCTTTTTTGCCGCGGGCTTCAACTGCTTTATTCTTCGCTATTCCCTGAAAGAGGATGCGGTGGATCACCGGCCGCTTCAGGATGCCTCCCGGGCGATTGTCCATATTCGCAGTCATGCGGAGAAGTATCACATCGATCCCGATAAGATTTTCGTTGTGGGCTTTTCTGCCGGCGGACATCTGGCAGCATCCATCGGCACGCTGTGGCATGAGGAGTACGCCAAGGCGTCTCCCGATATGGAGTACGGCATGAACCGCCCGAACGGCATGATTCTCGTGTACCCGGTCATCACAGCAGGACCTTTTGCCCACCGCGGCTCTATTGCCAATCTCAGCGGCACACCGGAGTATACGGAAGAGCAGATGCACCTGTATTCTCTGGAGGAGCACGTGGACGAGAAGACGGCACCGGCGTATATTTGTCATACCTTTACGGACAGAGCCGTGCCGGTACAGAACACGCTTATGTTTATTGAGGCGTTGGCAGAGCACGGCATTCCCTTCGAAGCGCATGTTTTCCCCCGTGGACCGCACGGATTTGCACTGGCAAACGAGAAAACCAATCAGGGAAATCCGGTAGAATACCCGGAAGTAGCCCAGTGGATAGACGAAGCCATTCAGTGGACGCGCCGGCAGTAAGTCTCTGTTTTGAAATAGTATCCGAGGTAAACA
>JAZQDY010000057.1:0-10592 GCA_045547015.1 Eubacteriales bacterium
TGATGGGAATCGAACCCACATAACCAGCTTGGAAGGCTGGAATTCTACCACTGAACTACACCCGCATAGGCGTTTTTCAACATCGCCTAAATATAATACCACAAGGTTTTCCTTTTGTCAATAGTTTTTTTTGAAATGTCGTCAAAAATGTAAAAGAGTTATTTTTTTACCGGATTCACCACAAGAGTTTACAGTTTGTCCATGGTAATTTTATGAGATTCCGCAAAAGATACTGTATAATATCCCCAAGGAATCGACTGATGTGAGGGGAAAACTGCGTATGTTTGGCTACGTCCGCCCGCTGGTAAGCGAAATGCGGGTATGCGAAAATGAGATGTACCGCGCGCTGTACTGCGGTCTTTGCCGGGCAATGGGACACCACACCGGCTGTGCCTCCCGGCTGGCTCTCAGTTACGATTTCGTGTTCCTCTGCGCGTTCCGCGCCGCGCTGACGGGCGTTTCCTTTAATTCGGACTCGCATCGGTGCATGGTACATCCCGTAAAATCACGGCCCATGGCTGAGGATAACGAAATCTTTTCCTACGCCGCCCGCGCTGCCGCCGTTCTGAACAAAGCAAAGCTTGCCGATGACCGGCAGGACGAGTCCGGAAAGAAACGCGCCGCGGCCATACTTCTCACCCCTGCCGCCCGCGCCATCCGAAAAAAGGCCGGCGGCATGACGGAATTGGAGGATGCGGTGAGACAATCACTCACCGATCTTTCTGCACTGGAACAGGCGTCGTGCGATTCCCTTGATAAAACCGCCGACACATTCGGCGTACTGCTTGGTGAAGTATTCGCCTACGGGCTCACCGGCACCGAAGCACGCATTGCACGGGCAGTCGGTCATGCGGTTGGAAGGTTCATCTATGTAGTCGACGCCGCAGACGATGCCGCGGAGGACAGTAAATCCGGGGCATATAATCCGATTCTGCGTCTGTATGCATCCGACGCGGAAGACCGCCCCATACTGGATAGGCGAACCGTTCTTGACCGCAGGGGAAACGGCTCAGAAAAGCTGTGTCTCCGTGCTGACATTGCGGAAAGCATTTATACCGCTGCTCTGAACGATCTTTCCAGACTTGAGAAAGCGCTGGAACTGATCGATTTTTCCCGCTGCCAGGGGGAAACAGCAGGTATTGTGAAAAATATTGCGTATCTTGGCATGCCGGCCGAACTGCGCCGGGTTCTGGCGCTTCAAAGCACGTAATTTTGACATTTTGACATAAGCAGTATCACGAAAGGACGATTTTTCGCAAACAGTTATATGAAAGATCCATACACTGTACTTGGCGTCTCCCGGGACGCTACCGATGAAGACATAAAGAAAGCTTACCGCACGCTGGCGCGTAAATACCACCCGGATAACTACGCTGACAGCAACCTTGCCGACGTGGCAGAAGAAAAAATGAAGGAAGTAAACGAGGCGTACGATGCCATCCAAAAGCAGCGTGCCGGCGGCACAAGCGGCACCTACAGCAGCGGTACGTACTACAATCCGAGCGGCAGCGGATTCGGCGGCCAGCAGTATGAAGCCGGCGATTTTGCCAAAGTACGGCAGTTATTCAACATGGGCCATTTCGCCGAGGCAGAACTGATTCTGGACGCCACGCCGCAAAGCCAGCGGGGCGCAGAATGGAATTTTCTCAAGGGCTGCGTTTTGATGCAGCGCGGATTCCTGTTCGATGCGCAGAAGTACATCGAAACCGCCTGCTACCTGGATCCAAACAATGCGGAATATCGGGAAGCAAAACAGCGTATGCGTGCCTCTGCCGCCGCTTACGGATCCCCCTATACCACCCAGCGGTATGCCGGTGGATGCTCCGGTATGGACATCTGCACTTCCCTCATTTGCGCAGACTGC
The DNA here is from genome assembly GCA_045547015.1 of Eubacteriales bacterium. GTDB lineage: Bacteria > Bacillota > Clostridia > Oscillospirales > CAG-272 > SIG701. The sequence continues at coordinate 1,865 of JAZQDY010000057.1, forward strand.
CTGTGTGAATGCTGCGGCGGCGATCTGATCCGCTGCTGCTGACGGAGGATGTCCTGTGAAAAAGAATCCGTTATTCAAAAACAGTCTCCGTACGCGGCGCGTTGCGGTATGCAGTCTGCTTGCCGCTTTGGGTGTAGTGTTTATGCTGATCGGCGCAATCACAGACGTTCTCGATCTGTCCATGCTGATTTTCGCCTCCCTGTGCATCGTTTTTGCCGTAATTGAAATCGGCATCCGGTGGGCGTGGCTCGTATGGGGCGCCACCGCCATCCTCTGTTTTCTCCTTCTTCCGTCCAAAACGGCGGCGGTGCTGTATCTATTGGGTGGATTTTATCCCATTGCCAAGGCTGGATTTGAAAAATATCATCCGGTGATTGTGTGGACGCTGAAGCTGTCACTGTTCAATACGCTGCAGCTTCTGTTTATTTTCATCGCCCAGAAAGTTTTCGGTCTGACCGGTGCTGGTTACACATTCGCCATTCTGGAAATCCTGTTGGGCAATGCGGTATTCGTGCTGTATGACTTCGCGCTGAGCGCCTGCATCACCGTGTATCTGGTCCGCTTCCGGCGTCGTTTGAAAATCAAAAGTCTGCGGGATTGAACTACACGCAGGAAATCTCACAAATATATCAAAAAACAGGCGAAGTACCGCCTGTTTTTTCACGTTTATTCCAAAAATGCACAGATAAAGTTGACAACGAGTGGAGAAATAGACTATAATATAATAGATAAATAATCTTTATCATGCAAATGGGATTCCCAAAACGGAGGAATACAAAAAAATGCTGAAAAGTATGACCGCATTCGGCCGGGCACGCGCACTGTCCGCATCCGGCGCCAAAGATATTACCGCTGAGATCAAAAGCGTAAACAGCCGTTTTCTTGACTGCACCGTACGTCTTCCGCGTGCCTATTCTTTTCTTGAGGAAAAGATCAAGGCGTATCTGACAGAACGCGGTATTGTGCGCGGGAAAATTGAAGTATATATCGGCATCGACGTGTTGGAACAAGACGGCATGGAAATCGCACTGGACGGTGCTTTGGCACAGTCCTACCTTACCGCGCTGTACTCCCTGCGGGACCGCTTCGGACTGAAGGATGATATTTCCGTTATGTCCGTAGCCGCCAATCGGGACCTGTTCTTGGTAAAGAAGCCAGAGGACGATATGGAGCGGGACTGGGAAGAGATCCGCACGGTTCTTTCCGCCGCCATCGATTCCTTCCTTGCCGCAAGAGAGCGGGAAGGCGAAAACCTGAAAGTGGATATTCTGGCAAAGGCGGAGAAGATCAAAGCATGCGCCGCCCAGGTGAAGACGCTTTCGGAAGCTGATATTGACGGATATAAAACAAAACTGGACACACGGATTCATCAGCTTCTTGAAAACTACACTATTCAGATCGACGAGCAGCGGATTCTGACGGAAGTAGCCATCTTCGCGGATCGAGCCGCTATCGATGAGGAACTGGTTCGTCTGAACTCCCACTTCTCTGCGCTGAATGATATCCTGGACAGTCCGGAACCGGCAGGCAGAAAGCTGGACTTTTTGCTCCAGGAGATGAACCGGGAAACGAACACCATCGGCTCCAAGGCAAACAACGCCGCCATCGCCCGTCTGGTTGTGGATATGAAGAGCGAATTTGAAAAGATCCGCGAACAGATACAGAACATCGAGTAAGGCGGTATCGTATGCGATTTATTAATATCGGCTTTTCCAATATGATCTCCGCCGAGCGGATCGTTGCCGTTGCCTCACCGGATTCGGCACCGGTGAAACGGCTGATTCAGGACAGCCGGGAAGATGGCCGCGCCGTGGACTGCACCTGCGGTAAGAAAACGAAATCTGTGCTTATCATGGACAGCGACCACGTAATTCTTTCCGCCCTGCCGCCGGAAACCATTGCCGCACGGCTGGAGAAAGACGCAGATGAAAATGCACAGGAAGACAGCAGCGAGGAGAAATAACATGGAAACGAAACAAGGACTTCTGATCGTTATTTCCGGTCCCGCCGGCAGCGGCAAAGGAACGGTTGTAAAGCTTCTGCGGGAAATGATCCCCGATCTCGGTTTTTCCGTCTCGGCTACTACGCGGAATCCCCGCCCCGGCGAGGAGGACGGCGTACAGTATTACTTCATGACCCGTGACGACTTTGAAGAAGCGCTGGCGCACGGAGAAATTCTGGAACACACTGTATACTGCGGGAATTATTACGGTACACTGAAATCAGAGGCTGACCGGGTACTCTCCGGCGGGCACGATCTGATTCTGGAAATCGAAACAGACGGCGCCATGCAGGTGAAGCGTCAGTTCCCCGATGCGGTGACTATTATGCTTTTGCCGCCGGACGGAAAAACGCTGGAAGCACGCCTGCGCGGACGCGGCACCGAGCCGGATGACGTAATCCGCACACGCCTTGCCCGGGCACGGGAAGAAGTCGCACTTTCCGAAAAGTATGACTACGTGGTAATCAACGAAAATGACGGTGCGGCGGCTTGTGCCGAAAAGATTGCAAAAATTCTTACAGCTGAGCATCACCGCCCCGGCAGAATGAAGCACGTTACCGGTTCGTTTTTTGATGAACCGTAATCCTATTTATACAACACACAAAATACATCAGACAGAACCCAAATAGGGAGAAAGAGGAATTTATGATCTATCCGTCTATCAGCGACTTGTCCAAAGACGGCAAGTACAACCGTTACACTCTCGTTATCGCCGCTTCCAAATGCGCACGCGTGCTCACCGATGAATACGTAAAGCAGCGCGAGTATGCCGAAAAGCTGATCGCCAACAAGGAAACGGACAAAAGCCTGATTTCCATGATAAAGCGGGAATACAGGGATGAGAAGGCCGTAAAGAGTGCCATCAACCGGATTTACGAAGGCGAGTTCGCCATTCTTGCCGAAGGCGAGGAACTCGAATACGAAAAAGCCGCCGAAGTATCCGCAGACACCGACACGGAGATTGCCGCTGATGAGACGGCGGAACCGGCCGCGGAGATCGAAGCCGCACCGGCTGAAGACAATCAGTAATAAACGCACCATGCCTGCCGTCCGTACGGCAGGTATGGCTTTTTTCGCCTTTGCCCGCAAAGCCTCACCGTCTATCGAAAGGAGCGCATCATGAGCGAACTGTTTGCCGCCGTCCACATTCTGGACGTTCCCTATCATGCAGACCGCCTCTATGATTACTACGTCCCCCTTGAATGCAGGGACGCGATTTGCCGCGGCATGCTTGTGAACGTTCCCTACGGCGTATCCAACCGGAAGGTACCAGCAATTGTTATGCAGTTGAAAACAACATCAGAACGGGAAAACGTAAAGCCGATTCTTTCCGTATCGGAAAACGGTTCCGTTCTGTCGGAAGAAATGCTGGCAATGTGCGACTTCATGAAGGAATACACGCTCTGCACCGTGGGGGATGCAGTACGGACCGTGGTTCCTGCCGCGGCAATCTCCAGAATTACAGAATATTACAGCGCCTGCGGCGGCGAATATGCGTCAAAGAAACTGGAAAAACTTGTAGATAAAGCATCCTTCGTATATGCGTTCATTGCTGCACGGGAACGTGTATCCGGTACACGGCTCCGTTCTGAATTCGGTGCGGAATGTACGGATCTGCTCACCGCTATGGTGCGCGCCGGGCTTCTTACCCGGGAAACGGAAATCCGTGAGCATAGATCAGAACGGCACCGACGTTTTTACTCGCTCTCTCCGGAATTAAATGAGGAAAAATCCCTTTCCGCCGCCCTTTCCAAACAGCGTTCCAAGGCGCAGGCAGAAATTCTCCGCTATCTTTCCGAGAACGGGGAGATGATTGAGCAGGATTTACTGGCTGTCACGGGAACATCCCGGGTACAGTTGTCGTCTTTACTGAAAAAAGGACTCATCACCGAACGGTTGGAGGACGATTTCCGCAATCCGTTCGCTGACAGAGAATCCCCGCCGGACGTGGGAGAAAGCCCTCTCTCGCCGGAACAGCAGAATGCCTATGAAACGCTGAACGGTCTTTACGAATCCGGTGAGCCAAAAGCGGCACTGCTTCACGGCGTGACGGGAAGCGGAAAAACCCGGGTGATCCTTTCTATGATCGATCGGGTGCGAAAGGACGGACGAGGCGCGATTGTACTGGTACCTGAAATTTCGCTGACACCGCAGATGGTTGGCATCTTTCTTGCACGGTACGGAGACAGGGTGGCAGTTATCCACTCTTCCCTGTCCGCCGGCGAGCGGTACGATGCCTGGCGGCGTATCCGGGACGGACTTGCTGACGTTGTGATCGGCACCCGTTCCGCCGTGTTCGCCCCAATCGCCAATCTTGGCATGATCGTCATTGACGAAGAACAGGAGCACACCTATAAATCGGATACAAACCCCAAATATCTGGCACACGACATTGCCCGCTTCCGGTGCGGTCAGCACAAAGCACTCATGCTGCTTGCTTCGGCAACGCCCTCCGTTGCCAGCTACTACAAAGCAATGTCCGGCAAATACACGCTGATCGAAATGAAGAACCGATACGGCAAGGCAAAACTCCCTCACGTTCTGATTACGGACATGCGGGGTGAACCGGCAGGCGGTCTTCAGTCTCCGCTGGGCACCACGCTGAAAGAACATCTCACCGAAACCGTTGCAGCCGGCCAGCAATCCATCGTATTTCTCAATCGGCGAGGCTACAACAGTTTTATCACCTGCCGCACCTGCGGCGATGCGCTGAAATGCCCCAACTGCTCCGTATCGCTCACCTATCACGTTTTCCGCCCCCTTGGAGACAGTGATTCTCCCGATGAATACCGCAGAACCCGCACGGAAAGCGGCGTTCTCACCTGTCACTACTGCGGATACAGAACCCGCGTGCCGGACAAATGTCCCGCCTGTAAAAGTGAGCATTTCCATTTTCGCGGTTACGGCACGCAGATGGTGGAGGGAGAACTGCAGAAACTGTCCCCTGCCCCTCGCGTGATCCGCATGGACATGGACACAACGCAGACGAAATTTTCCCATGAAGAGCTCTTGGGCTCGTTCCGTTCCGGTGAGGCAGACGTTCTGCTGGGCACGCAAATGGTGACCAAAGGACACGATTTTCCCGCCGTTACACTGGTGGGTGTTGTCAACGCCGATGCCTCTCTGTATCTGGATGACTACCGGGCATCGGAACGAACCTTTGCCATGCTCACACAGGTAATCGGGCGTGCCGGCCGGGCGGACAAGCCGGGAACGGCCATCGTGCAGACCTTCAATCCGTCAAACGACGTTTTGACGCTTGCAGCCAATCAGGATTATTCGGAATTCTACCGCCGGGAGATCCGCATGCGGGAATCTCTCGTGTTTCCGCCTTTTTGCGATATTGCGGTTATCACCCTCGCCAGCCGGGATGAAGCACTGCTGGCCAGCGCTTCATCCCGGCTCAAGGAATGGATCGCGACCGCTGTATGCGGTCCATACGCAGACGTAAAAATGATTGTCTTCGGTCCGTTTGATGCGCCCGTGTATAAAATCCAGGGCGTGTGCCGCAGCCGCATGGTAATCAAATGCCGGCTGAACAAACGCTCACGCCGATTCATTTCCGATATTCTGACCGAATTCGGCAAGGGCGCCGGCAAACGCCTCACCGTTTCGGCAGATCTGAATCCGAATACACTGTAAAATTTACCACAACTGAAAAAGAGGATATTATTATGGCTATTCTGAATATTGTTAAAGAGGGAGACGAGGTTCTCCGTAAAAAATGCCGTCCCGTAGAAGAGATCACTCCCCGTATTCTCACGCTGCTTGACGATATGCTGGAAACACTGCACGACGCCAACGGTGTTGGTCTTGCCGCACCGCAGGTAGGCATTCTTCGCCGCATTGTTCTGGTGGAAGTGGTGGACGGTCAGCTTTACGAGCTTATTAACCCGGAGATCATTGAGCGGGAAGGCAAGCAGAACGAAGTGGAAGGCTGTCTGTCCGTACCCGAGCAGTGGGGCGTAACGGATCGTCCCATGAAGGTAACCGTACGCGCCATGAACCGTAAGGGCGAGACGTTTACCGTTACCGGTTCCGGGCTTCTGGCACGGGCATTCTGTCACGAGATCGACCATCTGGACGGTATTCTCTTCCAGGATAACGCCGTTCACATGCTGACGCCGGAAGAGATTGAAGAACAGATCGGCTGAGCACTGAGGAGCAAACGATGAAAGTATTATTTATGGGAACGCCGGATTTTGCCCGGACGATCCTTGCTGCTCTGTACGATGCAGGGCACGAGATTGCTGCCGTGGTCACACAGCCGGATAAACCTCAAGGCAGAAAACGAATTCTTACGCCGCCTCCGGTCAAGTCTTATGCACTGGAGCGGGAGATCCCTGTCTATCAGCCGGAGACTATGAAAAACGGCGCGTTTGCCGATACCCTTGCCGCTATTGATCCGCAGGTGATCGTAGTGGCGGCATACGGCAAGCTCCTGCCCTCCTATATTCTGGACTATCCGAAATACGGCTGCATCAACGCCCATGGTTCCCTTTTGCCCCGACACCGGGGCGCGGCACCGATTCAGCGCGCCATTCTCATGGGGGATACCCTCACCGGTGTCACCGCCATGTACATGGCGCAGGGGCTGGATACGGGTGACATGATCCTGAAAATCGAAGTCCCCATCACGGAGGAGGACACCTTCGGCACGCTGCACGATAAAATGGCGGATGCCGGTGCCCGCGCCATGCTGGACACGCTTACCGCGCTGGAGAATGGCACGGCTTCCCGCACACCGCAGGATGACACCCTCTCCACCTACGCCGCGAAAATTGAAAACAAGGACTGCGCCCTGTCTTTCGACCGGCCGCTTGCTGAAGTATATAATCACATCCGTGGCCTTTCTCCCGTTCCCAACGCCGTGACGAAAATGCCGGACGGCCGGACGCTGAAGATCATCGGGGCAAAAAAGACGGATCTGCATACGGATAAAGCCCCCGGCACGGTTGTAGGGGTAAAAGGCGGCGTTCTCTCCGTAGCCTGCCGTGACGGCGTGATCGCCATTACGGAAGTACAGCCGGAGGGTAAAGGAAAAATGCCCGCCGCCGCTTTTCTGAACGGACGCGGCACCGCCGAGGGTGACGTTCTCACCGCACCGCAGTATGAATAAGCCGGTAAAAACAAAAAATCCGCGTAAAGCGGCCATGGACTCCCTTCTTTCCTGGGAGAAAGACGGTCGGTATTCCAATCTGGAAATCAACGCTGCGCTGACCAACTCTCCGTTATCAGATGCGGACCGTTCCCTGTATACGGCACTGGTATACGGTGTAATTGAACGTGCCGTCACGCTGGATTACGTAATAACTAAGCTGTCCTCCCGTCCTTTTGAAAGCATCGATGAGCCTACGCGCTGTGCAATCCGTCTGGGGCTTTATCAGCTGGCATTCATGGACCGCATACCGGCGCATGCTGCCGTTGCGGAAACGGTGGAGCTGGCACCGCAGAAATCCCGCGGATTTGTAAATGCTATACTCCGCTCTTTTCAAAGGGGTGGATGCGAAATCCCCCTGCCGGGCACGGATATGCCGATTAAACGGCTGTCCGTTGCATACGGAACACCGACGGAGCTCTGCCAATTCTTTACCGACAGCTATGGCACGGAGACTACGGAACGGCTTCTCGCTGCATTCCTGAAGCATCCACCAGTCACCTTGCGGATCAACACGCTGAAAACCACAGCAGAAGAAATGCTGGCCCGATTTAAGGAGGAGAATGCGCAGCCGTCTCCCTTTGCGGCGGATATGATTACTCTTCCCCGTGCGGCACACATCGCGGAGGGTATCCGGGACGGCTTGTACTTCGTACAGGATCCCGCCTCCCGTCTTTGCGTACACGCGCTGGATCCAAAGCCGGGTGAGACAGTTATCGACACCTGCGCCGCACCGGGCGGAAAATCTTTTTCCGCTGCTATTGATATGCAAAATCGAGGCACGCTGTATTCCTTTGATCTGCACGAGAATAAGATTTCACTGATCCGAAAAACGGCAGCGGCGCTGGGCATCACGATCCTGACTGCCCAAGCGCAGAATGCAAAATCACCGCTTGCCGCCCTTCTTGGAAAAGCAGATCGGGTACTTTGCGATGCACCTTGCTCCGGACTGGGGGTAATCGGCAAAAAGCCGGATATCAAATACAAGCCCTTGTCCTCGGTGGCGGCGTTGCCGCAGATACAGTACGAGATTCTTACCGGTGCTTCGGCATACGTACGTCCCGGCGGCGTACTGGTGTATTCCACCTGCACGCTGAATCCCCAGGAGAACGAGCACGTTGTTCGCCGCTTCTTAGAAGCCAATCCCGCGTTTTCTCTAACCCCATTCGATTTGGGTGCCGCCGGATTCTGTCCGGACGGTATGCGGACTTTCTTCCCGCACGAGGATGGCTGCGACGGATTTTTTATCGCGAAAATGATTCGGAATGAATAAGGAACCAAACACTATGACAGATTCCATAAACCTCTCTGCCCCCCGGGCGGATATTCTTTCCATGACGCCGGATGAACTGAAAGAATTCATGCGTTCCATCGGCGAAAAGGACTTCCGAGCAAAACAGCTGTATGATTGGATGCAGAAAGGCGCACAATTTGAAGAAATGACCAATCTCCCCGCCTCCCTCAGGGCAAAGCTTGCCGGCACTGCCGAATACCGTCTTCCGAAAATTGAGGAAAAACTGGTTTCCAAGCTGGACGGCACGGTGAAATATCTGTTTTCCCTCCTGGAC
>JAZQDY010000058.1:0-5490 GCA_045547015.1 Eubacteriales bacterium
TGCCGCCCGTGACGGTGATGTCGCCGTCGGCATATACGCCGTAGTAACCGGTGCCACTCAGGCTGCCGCCGCTGACGTCAATGACGCCGGCGGCAAATACGCCGGTGTCACCCTCGCCGGTCAAGCTGCCGCCCGTGACGATGATGCTGCCGCCGACCAATACGCCGTAGTCGTCGCCTGTGGCGGACAGCGTACCGCCGTTGACGGTGATGATGCCCTGGACAAATACGCCGCTGCTGCCCTCGTAGGTGGTTGTGGCGGTCAGGCTGCCGCTCTTCTCTGCACTGCTGTCGGTGATGGTCAGATCGTCGAGGACAAATACGCCTTGCCTTTGGTCGGAGGCAGCGGTCAGCGTCCTGCCGTTGAGGTCGATCGTGACGAAGTTGTTGAACTCCAGCGTGCTGTCGGACGTGATGTCCTTCTGCAGCTGAATGTATTCGGCTTCGGCCGCGATGGCATCGGCAAGGGTGCCGCTGTTTGTGAGAGTGTCAGCCGATGTGCCGTATTTGACTTCGGCGGCGGTGGCGGGACGCGTGACGCTACCGACACGGTTGCTCTCCACGCCGTTGACCACACAGTAGATCTTATGGTTAAGATCGGTTTCCGTCAGGGTATAGGTGCGTTCCGTTGCACCCTCGATCAGAGTATTGTTTTCCGCGGTTCTGTACCACTGATAGCGCAGTTCTGCCCCGGAATCAAAGCCGGAGGTCTCAGCCGTCAGTGTCTGCCCGACGACAGGATTGCCCGTAACGGTGACAGCGCCGACTGCCTCGCCGCCGGAGCCGCCATCCGTGCCGCCCGCGAAGGGGAAGGGCATCTTTTCTTTCAGATAGTCAACGCTATACGGTGCCGGCGGGGCGGTGTCCCACGTTTCGGTGTCGCCGTCATAGATATAACCGTTCTCTCCGTCACACAGGTCGATCATACGCACGGAGCCATCGGACCAATAGTACACATAAGCGTAATCCCGCCAGGAGTTGTCTCCGTTCAGATCGCCGTAATATGCGCTCAAATTCATCAGAGAGCCGTCGGTGCGGGAATAATCGGTTTCGTAATAGAGGTGGGGATCCTCCTGCCCGGCGATCGTGAACGTGACGGTCGTGGGGTGAACAACACCCCACGGCAGATAGAGGGCGTCAAAGCGTCCGTCTGTGAGATAGTCCGCATTCCACTCGCCGCCCGCGCCGTACGGGCCGAAAGTATAGAAGAGCAGAGCGTCGCCCCATTTTTCCGCCGAAAGCGCATGCTGCCAATAGCCGTTTTCAAGCGTCATGTCGTAATTTTCGTCTGCGACCAGCTCCACGCGCTCTGCGCCGAAGTCCTTGAACTTAACAACGCCGGCGGCCGCATCGTATGAGGCATCAACCGTTTGCGGAAGCAGGGCGCAAAGCGCATTGATCTGCTGCACAAACTCCGCACTCAGGCTTTCACACACCTCTTCCGGAGAGTTTACTTCCGGCAGGGAGATCACGCCCTCCGCCGCAAAGACGGTCAGTGCGCTGCCCGGGATCAATCCCGCCATCATAACGATAGCGAGAAGCATACTCAGAATTCGTTTTTTCATATTGTTTCTTCTCCTTGAGATACTATCATATTGTTTATGCGGTCGTATTTCGCATGGCGCTATTCCCGCCGCCGCAGGTCAATCTTTTTGATGCCGGTATTGCTTATCATAAACTTTTCCTCTGTTTGCAGTTTCAATTTATAAAAGAAACACCCTCAGACGGTGAGGATAACTCACCATCGTCAAATGGCGCTGGTTATATTCTTTTCGGATGTATGGAAATAAAGGAGGCTGTGTCTGTCGAAATTATGCGGGAAAATATCATTTTATCAACCCCTTTCTGCTGCGTGAATGTAAACCATCTGTGTCCATATTAAGTTACAGATACTCAAAATAAAGTATATCATAAAATTGTCGTTTTTTCAATGGTTTGCCCAAACCTGGAATTGTAACTTTTTTTGAAGCCGAAATTGTTCCGCTTCCTCTCGATACGATTGCCGCGCCAGTCAAGGCCTGCGGAAGAAATAACCGAATACGGTTTTATGGAGGTGCTGCATTTCCCAGTGCAGCACCTCCGCGAGTATTCCCTTGTCCGCAGAGGCGGCCATTTTGCTTTTGCCGAGCTAACTGCCGAAACGACGAACCCCTCCGCCGTACGGCGGATACGGAAAAAGCGGAACTACATTTCCAAATTTACTTGACTTGCGGCGGGCACGTGGTATAATATCAATATCCCAATTACCTTATGTGTTTCCGCTGATATTTGGCGCATCAAAGCCTCCCTCCCGGAGGGAGTCTTATAAAAGGTGACGTTTATCCGGGAACACATCGTTGAATTGGGACATATCAATCAGAAAAAATCGGTTCATATTAGCAAGAAAACAAAAAGTCAGGAAGGGTTTGATGCACATGAAGGACAGAATGAGAAAACGTCGGTGGGGTGTTTTTAATCATTATATCTGCACACCCGGCTGTGAAAGGTTTTACCCCGGAACGGATCTGTCGGACTGGAACAAGACGGTTTCGACACTGGATGTTGAGAAAGTCGCCTATAATTTGCATGAAATGGGGGCGGGGTATTATTTTATTACTCTTATACACGGCACGCATTATATGCTGGCACCAAACGATACATATGAAAAAATCGTGGGGATGGAAAAGGGAACCTTTTGTGCAAAGCGTGACGTTGTTGAGGAACTTTACCACGCTTTAAAAAAGTACGATATCGACCTGTGTCTCTATTTTAACTGCCTGTCGCCCTTTAACCGAGGCTTTGACAGAAAGAGCAGGGCGATTCTCGCCGGGGTTGATATAGAAACTCCCTGTGCGTCGCAAAGGGATATTTTTGCTATTTGTGACGCGACTGCATTTGTGGAAAAGTGGTCAGAAATCCTGAAGGAATTTGCAGTAAGGTACGGGGATAAGGTGAAAATGTGGTGGCTGGATTCCTGCTATGATAAATCCGGTTATACGGAGGAGCTGCTTAAATATTATTATGATGCAATTAAAGCCGGAAATCCCGATGCTCTCATAGGGTTTAATAAGGCAGAGCTTCTTGTGAATCCTTTTGGCGGGCTGAAAAAGAGCTGTAAATATGAAGAGCTTACCTGCGGAGAGAATAACGTATTCAATTATACTCCCTCATCCGGGGATACAGACGGAGCGTTAACGCATTTGCTTATACCGATCGGTGTTGACCGAAAGGTGTTTGCCGGCCCGTGGGGTGCCAAAGATACGGAATATTCCCATGTATTTTTAAAGGAATATATCGACAAAGTAAATGCGGTGGGCGGAATCGTCACGCTGGATATACGTATTGAACCTGACGGCAGTTTTGATGAAAAACAGGTGCGCGTTTTGAAAAATATATAACCGGGGTAAGAAGAAAACAAAACACGACTTGCATTGTGTCAAGCCGTGTTTTTTGTATATGTTGTTTGAAAATCAGGGCAAAACGCGCCACGGGCGAAGCCTTCCGCTGGCAAGCAGAGGACGGAATGCTTCAGCGTATTTTACGCCGCACTGACGTCCCCAAAAGGATGCCCGACTGCGTATTTCGTCCATGATATCGATGCCGTCATGCTCCGAAAGCCATACGATCTGGCTTTTGTGGCAGCTCATCATTTCCACCTTTTTTTCCATAACGTCGGTAACGTCCACGTATTCTGTGGGAATAAAATTCAGACCGTCGTCGGTATCGGCGTAATAGACGCAGGCAAGCGGGGACGCCGGTCCGAGTTCCGGATGAAAATGGGGACAGGTGGCCGAAAACGAGGCGTTGAAAACCAGCTTTGAAAGCTCTGCGTGGTCGCTGCAGTAATCGTTGGGATCGTGGGTAAGAATTACGTCCGGGCTTGCATAGCGGATAATCCGGATCATTTCCAGGAGCTGCTCTTCTTTTGCGGCGTTTATGGTTAAATCGCCGAAATCTGCCGGGATATATGTAAATCCGGCCGCTGCGCAGGAACTTTTGGCTTCTTCAAAGCGGATTTTCCGCAGCTCATCCGGCATGATTACCATATGTCCCATGTTTCCGTTTGCTGCAGTGCATGAAAAAACCTCATGCCCGGCTTGCTTGTAGCGCAGCAGGGTTCCGCTGCATTTCAATTCCATATCGTCGGGGTGCGCCATCACAGACAGTATACGCATAACAAAACCTCCGTTTGAGAATTTCGATGAATTTTGATGAAACTATATTTGCCCGTCAGCCGTCCTCCCGGCTTAATACCAATACCGAGCCTAAAATGAAAACGATGCCTATCGCCGAGAAAACGGAAAGCGGCTCGTGAAATATGACAATACTGAAAACGGTTGCGGACATCGGCTCGATAATTGCCATAGCAGATGCAACGCCTGCCGGGAGTGCCTTCAGGGACAGTGTATACAAGAAGTAAGGGATCACAAAGGTAACCAGCGCGTGCGTGATGCCGAGCAGTAAAGTAAACGCCGGACGGCTGAGAAGCAGTGTTCCTATGGCTGAGAAATCGCAGAGCGATGCGGCGAGGATTGCCGCAAAGAAAAAGCTGTAAAGCGTAGCGGTTATGGGATTACATTTACGCCGCATCTGTATTTTGGTGAGTATGTTGTATATGCCGTAAGAAAGGCCGGATAAAAGCCCCATGAGTACCCCGGACAGATTCAGACGCATCCCGCCGGTGATACCGGAGACAAGGACACAGCCTATGAGCATGCATAAAACGGCGAGTCCTTTTTTTACTGTCAGCTTTTCACCGAAAAAGGCGACGGACCACGCAAGCACGAGGGCAGGTGCCATATACATGAGGATAACGGCCGTTGCAATGGAGGTTTTCTGCATGGAGGAGTAATAAAACGATGCCGTCGTAAACAGCGTGATGCCGCTTCCCAGATACAGCGGCAGATCCTTCAGGCGGGCACGAAGGGCTTCTTTATTGAAAAATGCGGTGTAGAGGAGAAAGCATGGAAAAGAAAGCATCGTACGTAATGCGGCAATTTGTACGGTGGCAAGGTTTTCTCCGCTCCATATATTAACGAAAATTCCGGACGTACCCCAGAGTACGCCGGCCAGAATGATAAAGATCAGCGCTTTTCTCTTCATTGCAGTATCCTCGGCTTTGGTGAAAAATCATTCGCGCCCATTATAACACAAAGAAATCCGGGAATCAAGGGGAACAGCTGTAAAATATGAATCAGTCGATCCATTGTGCAATATATCAGATGGTAAGTAGAGGGAAATTTAATTTTTGACGACCGTCTAAAATCTGCATTGGCAGGATTCTGCAAACATATCGATGAAAAGTGGAGACTTTGTGCCCAAAGGGAATTTTTTACCCAATCCCCTTGCGTTTTGTGAAAAAATATGGTATACTCTTTCCAGTATGTGCGGAAATTCCGCGCATGAGTATCTGTTTATATTCTTGAGATGTTTTTTGCATCTGCAAAATATTGGAGGTATTACTATCTATGGGTCTCTATGATGAATTCCGCTTTAAGCCTGCGTCCTTCCT
>JAZQDY010000059.1:0-3051 GCA_045547015.1 Eubacteriales bacterium
CACGTATTTTGCCAGCGGCACGGTAAGATCAAAGCGGAGGCTCAGATCCGCATCACCCTTCTGGAAGCGGTAAATCTGCTTTTCCGTTTCGCCGCCGCCTTTGGCAAGCAAAACATCGGTGGATTCGATGATAGGGGTATCCAGCGGCGTAAACCCGTAGCGGGCGTAGGTGGTACGCAGAACGTGCATAATGCGCTCCATCTGCTGCTGGGGAGCCGGCATCAGCTCCATAAATCCGGACAGCGTGCGGGGCGTTACTTTGGCGTTTGACTGTTTCTTCTCGTCCATATATGCTCCTTATCGCCGCTTTTTGCAAAACGGCAGAATTATTGTATTTTATATCATATAAGTATACCAAAAATCCCCCGGTAAATCAAGGGGATTGGGCAAAAAATTCCCGCAATCGTACGATTGCGGGATAGAAAAAGGGCAATTATTTGGAAACCAGTTCCATGGTGTCCTTGGCGATCATGAATTCCTCGTTGGTGGGGATCATGAGCATCTTTACCTTGGCACCGGGTGCGGAGAGGTCGAACTCCTCGGAGGTACGCTTTGCCTTCTCGTTGATGGCGGGATCGATCTCCACGCCGATGAAGCCCAGCTTCTCAGCAACGCGGGCACGGTACTGGGGGTTGTTCTCGCCGATACCGCCGGTGAATACGATGGCGTCCACGCCGCCCATAGCGGCAGCATAACCGCCGATCAGCTTCGTCAGCTGGTGGCAGAGCATATTCTCAACCAGCTGGTAGCGAACGTTGCCGGCCTTGGCGCCCTCTTCGATGTCACGGTTGTCGCTGGTAACCTGAGAGATGCCCAGGATACCGGACTTTTTGTTCATCACGGTGTCGATCTCGTCGGCAGTCAGATTCTCCTTCTTCATGAGCAGGGGAACGATAGCCGGGTCGATGGAGCCGCAGCGGGTACCCATCATAATGCCTTCCAGAGGCGTCAGGCCCATGGAGGTATCAAAGCACTTGCCGCTGTCCACAGCTGCCAGAGAGGAGCCGTTGCCCAGGTGGCAGGGAACGATCTTTGCATCGGTGCGGCCAAGCATAGCGGCAGCACGCATGCTTACGTAGCGGTGAGAGGTACCGTGGAAGCCGTAACGGCGGATGCGGTACTTTTCGTAGTACTCGTAAGGCAGAGCGTACATATATGCGTAATCGGGCATGGTCTGATGGAAGCCGGTGTCAAATACGGCAACCTGAGGAACGCCGGGCATCATAGCCTCGCAGGCACGGATACCGGTCAGGTTGTGGGGGTTGTGCAGAGGGCCAAGCTCGCAGCACTCTTCGATCGCTGCGATAACCTTCTCATCCACAATAACGGAGCCGGAGAACTTCTCGCCGCCGTGCAGTACGCGATGACCTACGGCAGAGATCTCGGAAAGAGACGCGATTACGCCGTGATCGGGAGATACGAGCGTATCCAGAACCAGTTTTACAGCCTCTTTGTGGTTAGCCATCTGGATTTCGATCTTATAATCCTCACGGCCGTCTACCTTGTGCTTGAAGTTACCGCCGGCGATACCGATACGGTCGCACATACCCTTAGCCAGTACGGCATCGGATTCCATATCGAACAGCTGATACTTAATGGAAGAGCTGCCCGCATTGATTACGAGAATCTTCATTGAAAAAACCATCCTTTATACATATGATTATTTGACATAAATACCGTATAGTATTATAGCATCCGGGGAAAGAATTGTCAATAATTTTTCCCGGTCCCGGCAAGGTTTTCCGAAAATTCGCCTGCCGTGAGGGACGAAACAGCCCGAAACCAACCGAAAAATCCGAAAAAACATCTTGCGTATCTTTCGGGAATATGTTATACTGTTCTCAGATGCACACGAGTATATCCATTGTAAGGAGGAACAAATGCTCATGAATGAAATGAACAATGAACAAAAAACGCCCGAAAACGAAGCGGCAGGTGCGCAGGCAAAATTCTGCCCCCGCTGCGGAAAACCCCTGCCGGAAAATGCCCTTTTCTGCGGGGAATGCGGATGCAGTCTGAACGGCCCTGCGCCTGCATACAACACACCGGCTGCCCCCGTTCAGGATACCGCGCCGCTCAAAACCACGGATTATCTTCTGATGCTCCTGCTTCTGTGCGTGCCGATCGTCGGTATTATCGTATATATCGTATGGGCATTCTCCGGAGATACCAATGTAAACCGCCGCAACTTCAGCCGGGCGTATCTGATCTACTGTCTGGGCATCATCGCGCTGTACATCGTGCTCATTCTGATTTTTGCCGTCATCGGCATTACGGCAGCGACCGTACTTGGCGAATCCGCCTTCTATTTCGGTCTGATCCGTCCCTTCCTCGGATAATTTTTCAAAAACGTGCATAACCTCCGCGCCTTTGGGGAATGATGCTTCATCCCACTTGACGCGGAGGTTCTTTTTTATGAAATGTACTGCTTTTTTCTGCGCCGCTTTTCTTACGGCGTACACCCTGCTCTCCTGCTTTCCCCTCTCCGGCGAAGAAACCATTTATGATAACGTGATCCGTCTCCACGTGATCGCTCAGTCCGACAGTGCAGAGCATCAGGCAGAAAAGCTGCAGGTACGGGATGCAGTCCTCGTCTGCCTTGCCGATACCCTGGACGGAGCCGCCGATTTTGGCAGTGCCCGGGCGGCGGTAAGCGCCATGATCCCCGAAATTGAAGATGCCGCAAAGGAGACCGCCGGCTGCCCCGTAACGGTAACGCTCGGAAAGGAATCCTATCCCGTACGGACGTATGAAGGATTTTCCCTGCCGGCGGGAGAGTACACCTCGCTCCGGGTAATTTTAGGTGACGGCGCGGGAAAAAACTGGTGGTGCGTGCTGTTTCCCCGGCTCTGTACCGCCCGTGCCGCAGAGGATGATTTCTACGAAGATTTTATCGCAGCAGGATTTTCACCGGAGCAGTACCGGCTGATCAAAAACGAAAGCGGAAAGAAATATAAGATCCGTTTTAAGATTCTGGAGATCCTGTCTGCCCTTTGGGAGGGCACGGAGGAAAGCCGGTAAGGCATTTTCACTCCTCCCAGCCTGCTGCTT
>JAZQDY010000060.1:0-22938 GCA_045547015.1 Eubacteriales bacterium
ATCTTTTATAACCCTGCCCCCGACATATATAAAACTTTAAATATAAATAATCGCTAAATTAAATGAATGAAATAAAAAGATCAAGCCAGAACTATATCTATTATTAGAAAGAATAAAACTATGAAAAACAAACTTCGCTCCCAAATAAAAGAACGCCTACAAAAGCTCGACACCGACCAGCTTAAGATCTTTTATGCTATAATCGTTCATTGCCGCGCGCACCAGAAAAGCTTTATCAGTACCCCCAACCTTTTCAACCTCTGGTGTGAACTCAATCAACTCTGCCATGAACTCGACGAAAGTTTTCCAAACCCATACGACGACCACAAGCTTCTCAAAGACTTCTGTCAAGCCCACCCCTATTACTTCATAGATATCTTACCCCACAACATAATTGCAAAACTTTTCTCTGAATACTTCGACCAACGCCTTGAAACGTTATCTGAACTGATTCAGATCATATACGCGCAAGATATCAAAGCAGCCCACCAATATGTTATAGATACCCTTTGTATCCATGACCACACCGCAGAAGAGTTTGTCTACGACCTAAAAGAACACTTAGAATACTACTCATAAGAGCTACCGCCCACAAAGCTGTAGCTCTATTTTTTATTCATATCAGTATCAAAACAAAGTTAGCAGAAGTTATACCGAAAGTTCGTGCCCGCGTAGCAATTTCACGACATAATTATAGCATCAGAACAAACTGTAGTTTGATTCAATACTGAAAGGAAGGTTATATTATGATCTATGCTTATTGCCGCGTCAGCACCCAACACCAGAAGATTGCACGTCAGATTACCAATATCACCGCGATCTACCCAACCGCCACCATTATTAAAGAATTCTACACAGGAACCAAGCAAGACCGACCAAATTGGAATAAGCTTATAGCTCAGATAAAAACAGGAGACACCATCGTGTTTGATAGTGCCTCACGTATGAGCCGTAACGCGGAAGAAGGATTTAAGGACTATAAGATGCTCTATGAACTTGGTGTCAACCTTGTTTTCCTGAACGAACCTTTGATTAATACTTCAGTCTTTGACTCGACCCGAAACAACCTGCTGAGTGTCGATATTGAAACCGGTAATGTAGCGGTCGATTCATTCTTCAAGGGAAACATAAAACTTATCAATAATTTTTTGATGGCTCTGGCTGAAGAACAAATCAAAGCTGCCTTCGACCAAGCCGAAAAAGAAGTTGCCGATTTGCACAGCCGCATCAGTCAAGGAATCCGTGAAGCCAAGAAAAATGGCACTCGGATTGGTCTCACCAAGGGCACGACGCTTACTACTAAAAAATCAATAGAATGCAAAGCCATCATTCAAAAGCATTCCAAAGACTTCGGTGGCAGCCTTGAGGATCCCGATGTAATTAAACTTTGTGGGTGTTCGAGGAACAGTTATTATAAGTATAAGAGGGAAATAAAATGTATATAAGCGGAAGCGGTGAGCCGAAGCCCACCGCTTTAGATTTAATTGTTTGGGTATTCTATGCTCTCGATTGAGTGGATAAGAACTTATCCGTAATATGCTGTAATTCTAAATCCTTTTCTGCACTTGCTACAAGTGTGCGAATTCGATTGTTTCGCATATGGATTGGACGGAATTCCAACAGAAACAAGATTCCAATCGCTTTGCTCCATATGCCCGCAATGCGGACATCTCGGTTTAACTCTGAGCCAGTTACCTTCCGTTCTAACAATGATGCCATTATCGACTGTTGCCACAGTAAACACCTCCTTATTTCAGCAGAATTAAAATTTGTCTATTTAATAACATTGAGATTCAGCAAAAGAATTAGTGGTTGATTCTATCGTAAGTTTCATTCAAGAAATCCCGATAGGCAACTGCTATCTCGGCAACGCTAACATTCTCAATGCTATTTTCTTGATCCTTGCGCAATATAGTATAAGCCAAATAACACATCTCGTCTATGTATTTCTCGTTATCCAACACACTACCCAATTTGCTTGAACGCACCATTTTTAAAGGTGAATCATACATATCGTTTGCCCATTTTTGTCTCACTGTGTCTGCAGTAAAAGGATCCTCATCCGTGTAGGATTTTAACACATCACTGTGTTCAATAACAAGTTTAAATGCATCTGGTGTCATAACTTGATAATTTTCAGGATCCAATCTATTACACTGATAATTAAATGCGTGTCCAGCAACACCATACAAAGCTTTAACGAACGGCTCCATCATTTCCGCCGTAGGATACTTCTCCTTTGCGATAGCAAATCGCATATACTGTGTGAACATTTCGCCGTTAATCACGTCTCGAATAAAATAATCGACTGCAATAGTCTTTGCAATTGCACAATTATCACTATCAAAAGCACGTACAAACAATGCTTTTTTCATTGTAGGCAAGATTTCCTCTTTTGTGAGGTCCGTTTCAGCTTTCGAAAAGAAATGTTCGAGGCCTTTATCAAAATTGCTTGATGTTGCACCGCTTTTTTCAAGAACAGAGAAAATATTGTCAAGCGCTTCATCCAAATTATTGGACGACCAAAAAGCATCAATAGCCTTTTCTTTTTCTATCCTCTTTTGCTCTTTTTGTTCCTGTAATGCCTTTTCCTTTGCCAGCCGCTCCTGCTCCTTAATGCTGGGATCGATTGCCTTAGCAACTTCTTGCTTAACAGAAG
Organism: Eubacteriales bacterium; assembly: GCA_045547015.1. GTDB lineage: Bacteria > Bacillota > Clostridia > Oscillospirales > CAG-272 > SIG701. Next base: position 2,660 of record JAZQDY010000060.1, read on the forward strand.
CAACAGTTTTATTTGCCATTTCTCCCAATTTGTCAACATCTACCACTTTGCTGACCTTTTCTTTTAGCTTGTCGAATAATGCCATATGCTTCATAAAATATTACTCCTTCTAAAATTGACAAATTAAAGCATATTGAGTTATTTTTTAACTGCACGTGCACATTATATACCTATTCTAACTATTTGTCAATAGTTTTAGTTAAAAATGTTATAATTAATTATACTCAAATTGCGAGGGTCGAAATGAAGATTGGAGAAAAAATACGTAACGCAAGAGAAGATAAAGATTTGTCCCAAAGAGATATGGCTGCTCTTATTCCGATGAATCAGTCCAATTACTCCAAAATTGAGAGGGATATTCAAGAACCCAATTTAGAGCAACTACGTAGAATTTGTCAGATACTTTCGCTTGATCCTCGATATTTATTACAACTTGGGGAACATGCTACTGTCACTGAGACAGACATGGTCTTGTTAAAGGATATAAAGAAATTTATTAGAGAGCATAAAATAGATAAATAGAAGTATCAAACGTTTTTATTATATCAAAATTCTACCAATTGCAACCTTTCCGCAAACTTTTCAGCCACATCATTTACGGCAACATCAAAACGCGATATAATGCATTCAGCAAAACTGAAAACGATGTGTTCAACGAAAGGATTTTGCAACTAAAAAGGCTTGGTTCATAAGACTTTTTCACACCTCAATACGCCTAAAAACTTACTAACGCACAGAAATGATGGGTCTGATCGGCGCAGGCAACAACCCCATGGTTGGTATGACCGTTGCGGTTGCTGTTGCTGTGGAAGAAGCAAGCAAGTAAGAGAAAGATTTCGTGGGGAAAACTTTTGCAAAAGTTTTCCCCACACCCTTTTCAAAAACTTTTATAAAAATTGGACACATAACGCAGGGCATCCCCCGTGATGTGTCTATTTTTTAAAAATTTGCCAAATCTATTGACAAATATGCAAAAAATTGATATAGTATATAGGATATTAAAACAAATACAATCTTTGGAGGAAACAACAATGAGACTGGAAAACAAAGTTGCCGTAGTTACCGGTGCATCCAGCGGCGTAGGCCGTGAGATCGCCCTTCTTTTCGCTAAGGAAGGAGCAAAGGTAGTTGCCGTTGCAAGACGTGCCGAGAGACTCGCTGCGCTTGAGGAACAGAGCAAGGCACTGGCCGGCGAGATCGTAGCGTATGCCGGTGACATTTCCGTAGAGGAAACCAATGAAAAGATGATCGACTTCGCCATCGAAAAGTTTGGCAAGCTCGATATCCTCATCAACAACGCAGGTCTTATGGACAACTTCGCCCCCGCTGAGAATCTGGACACGGAGCTGATGGAGCGTCTGATGAAGGTAGACGTATACGGTCCCGCCTGGGCCACCCGTAAAGCGGTACGTGTATTTCTGAAAAACGAAAACGGCGGCAATATCGTAAACGTAGCTTCCATCGCAGGCATCTGCGGCGGTAAGAGCGGCTGTGCCTACACCATGGCAAAACACGCCGTAATCGGCCTGACCAAGAACACCGCCTTCACCTACCGTCTGGACAAGATCCGCTGCAACGCCATCTGCCCCGCCGGCATCAACACGGAGATGACCGATCCGGCTCTCTTTGCTACGGCAGATCAGAAGGGTATGCAGAACGCCATGCTCGCTATGAACTTCGGCACCAGAAGTGCCGAGGCTTTTGAAATCGCAGACATCGCACTCTTTTTGGCAAGCGATGCTGCCGCCGTTGTAAACGGTGCCATCGTTACCGCTGACAGCGGTCTGATCTCGTTCTGATTTCAGCATACGCAGAATCACGTGGGGAAAGCTTTTTATAAAAAGTTTTCCCCACGCCCTTTTCCCAAAATCCTATATAGGTACACCCCACTATCGAAAGGAAGTATCTCCCATGTTAAAAGGAATCCCCAACATCCTCTCCCCGGAGCTTTTGAAAGTTCTCTGTGAGATGGGACACGGCGACAGGATTGTCATTGCAGACGGCAACTTTGCCGCCGCATCCACCGGTAAAAACGCAATCGTAATCCGCTGCGACGGACACGGCGTGCCCGAACTGCTGGAAGCGATTCTGCAGTTGTTCCCGCTGGATACGTACACAAAAACGCCGGTGACGCTCATGGAAGTATTGCCCGGCGACCCGGTAGAAACACCTATCTGGGACGTATACAAGGAAATCGTCGGAAAGAACGATGCGCGGAAGGACGCAGCCATCGGCACTGTTTCCCGCTCCAAATTTTACGAAGAAGCCCGTGAGGCATACGCCATTATCGCCACCAGCGAAAAGGCACTGTATGCCAACGTGATGCTGCAAAAAGGCGTACTGTGACAGGATAAAACCCTTTTCAATAATCTTTCCTCGGGTACATTCCATATGGATGATGGATGTACCCGTTTTTTTCACCAAACCGGTGTAGTATCTTGACGCTTATATATTTTTTTTGTATAATATATAAACAAATACCCCCAAAATTCGCGCAAAGGAGGCAGACCGTGAGAGAAAACGACACCGTCATGCCCGAAGAATACCGTCCGCTTCCCCATGAATACACAGAAGCATCGCCTGTCCATCCGCTGCCGGACGAATACAATGCAGATTACGCACCGCCGCCTCTACCTCCGGAGAAAAAGAGGCGTCCCAAAAAAATGCTGAAGTACATTCTCGGCACGGCAGCCGCCGGTATTGTTATCACTGCCTCTGTGGGTGCGCCGCCGGACACGGATGTGGCCATACATACGCAATCGGATCTGTATGATTTCGTCTTCCCCTCCACTTACACCTACACGCTGGAGGAAGGCAATGAGTACCGCATTTCCTACGATAACACAAAAAACGAAGACTACTACGATTATATTGCCGGATATCTGTATACTATGTGCCAAACCTTCCCGGAAGAACGGGTGGAGGCGGCACGTCAGGGCCAGGATACCCTACGGTTCCGCACTACTCTTACGGAAGAGCCTTTTTACGCGGCAGGCTCATCAGTAATATACCCCTTCGTTAACGTTCAGTCGAACGGTTGGATCGACAGCACAGCGACCCCATATATATCGGAAGAAATGGCGTTATTTCGCATTCCTTTCGTGGAAGCGGGATGGATACAGGAAGAAATCGTTCTCGGCCTTCCTTCGCTCATCGCCTCAGGAAATGCACAGGATGGCGACCTGCTTCGCTATCTTCGCTCCTTTGAGGGCATAAATATCATCGATTCCGGGGAAAACGGTTGGCGTGTAAGCGGAGTACTATTTTTGACAGACGATGCAAACTGCTTCGGGGAGCAATCCTTTGAAAATTTCTTTGACTCCTATCAGTGGGCAAAAGACAAAAGTTACAGCGAGATCCGCCGGTATCTTGCCGAAAACTCCACGCTTGACGAGCCGCGGGAACACTCCTCTCTGCGCACCTGTCAGTTCGTCCTGGTGAGCGGATCGTTTGATTTGATCCTACCCTCGTTTTTGAAAATCGAGACGATAGAACCCCAATAAAAATCCACATCAATGAAAGTGAGAAAAGCCATGGCTGTCAAAAAACATAAAAAGATCCGTAAAGAAAGCGCCGATTCCTCTATTGACCGTGAAGACGTCCTCTGTTTTATTCTGTGTATCCTGTTCGGTATACTGGCAAAAACCCCGCTGATCGGCGGCCTATCCGTGGGCGGATGGCTGGACGATTGGAGCGGATTCGGCATTTTCGCCCGTCTTCTCAATGTGCTGTTCATCATATTCGGTATGATCACGCTTGCGGAACTGACCCGATTCATCGTCAAACGGATCCATCCGGCGTCCAACCGAAAAAAGACCCTTTTAGAGCTTTTGTTCAGCGCCGCCAATTACATCTACATCATTTTGGGACTGATTCTGGTACTGCTGGCGCTGGGCGTACACGTGGCAGGAATCGCCACTACCGTTGGACTTTTGGGCATTATCGTCGGATTTGGTGCTGAAAGTCTGATCGCAGACGTTTTCACCGGCGTATGTATGATCTTTGAAAATCAATTCAACGTAGGCGACATCATTGAAGTAAACGGATTCCGTGGTGAAGTAATACAGATCGGCGTGAGAACGTCCAGCATTCGGGATCGGGGCGGCAACATCAAGATCATGAACAATTCCAATATTAAGGACGTGCTGAACTGCTCAAACAAGGATTCCGCCGCCGTTTGTGATATCGCTGTCAGTTACGGCACAGACATTGCCGCGGCAGAAAAAATAATTGCCCAGGTGATCGAATCCATGAAAGCCGTGCCCGACAATGCCTTCACCGACATCACCTATGCGGGTGTGAATGAACTGGCGGCGTCCGGCGTAGTCCTGCGCGTGGTCGCCATTGCAAGCGAACTGAACGTATATTCCTGCAAACGGCAATTAAACCGCGCACTGCTTCTGGCATTCCGTGAAAATGGCATCGAAATCCCCTTCCCGCAGATTGTAGTACACAAAGCATAAGAATCGCCCCATTCGATAGAACACTGCAAAAGAATCCATATGTGGGGAAAACTTTTCAAGAAAAGTTTCCCCCACATGATTTTTTGACCTTTAAAGTAAGAGCAGACGTCCGCAAGAACGTCTGCTTTATTTTTTTGGATACGGCTTGCGTTCATTCGTTAATCCTACGAGTAAGAGCAAGAGGCATGTACTCGGAAGAAGATGGGGATAACGCAGAAGAACTCTCCAAAACTGACGCAGAAAGTCTAATTGCGATCATATATTCGCAGTTGCCGTAAAATAGACTTGCATAAATGAGAATGCTTTTGTGAAAAAACTTTTCCCAAAAATTCCCTCACCTTTTTAAAAAATGTACACAAAAAAGCATCTCCCTCGCGGAGATGCTTTTCCTATGTATCCAATTACTTCAGCAGTCTGTACTTACCGATGATGGGCAGTTCTTTTGCGCGGCCCTGTACGGCGTTTACGATACCGATGATCTTAAAGACAAGCGGAACCAGAGACAAAAGTCCGCAAATGATCAGACCGATAACCGGGATCCACATAATCACAACCGTAACGATTCCGCAAACGACGCCGTAAACCAGCTCCGCCAAAAACAGGATAATACCCTGGTTCACGTGATAGCGGGCAAATTTGGAATCCTGGCAGGCAAGCAGGGGAATCAGGAACAGAATACCCAGATAGGAGAACAGGCTCAGAATCTTGTTCTTCTCGATATCCGCAGGATCAAAGTCCGAGGTCGTATCCTTGGTATTGTTCAATTCTTTCACGGTATCCAAAGCGGACTTCGTTTCTTCTGCTTTGGGTGCTTCTGCTTCCAGAGAAGCGCCGCAGGCGTTGCAGAACTTGGCATTTTCAGCGACTTCCACGCCGCATTTCGGGCAAAAAGCCATAGATAAGTTCCTCCCTAATGTTTTTCTATGATTGCGGGCGACAGATCCATCGACAATATACACCCGCACCGATATAATTATAACACAGACAAACAGCACTTGCAAGTGGCAACGCCAAAAATATTCACAAGAAGCCTATGGGAGAAAAGACCTTGCGGCAAAAGCCGCAAGGTCTTTTCTTTGCAGAATGAAGATGTCAGTTCGACTGTTCCTTCACCAGAACGTCGTGGGCACCGCCCTCCACGATGGACACGGCACTGACCAGCGTCAGACGTGCCTTCTGCTGCAGCTCGGGAATGGTGAGCGCGCCGCAGTTGCACATGGTGGAACGGATCTTGGCAAGGGTCGTTGCCAGGTTATCATGGAGCGAGCCGGCATACGGAACGTAGCAGTCCACGCCCTCCACGAAGGACAGCTTGGATGCACCGCCCATGTCGTAGCGCTGCCAGTTGCGGGCCCGGGCACTGCCCTCACCCCAGTACTCTTTCATGTAGTTGCCCTTAATCATGACCTTGTTGGTGGGGCTTTCGTCAAAGCGGGAGAAGTAGCGTCCCAGCATGCAGAAATCCGCACCCATAGCCAAAGCCAGGGTGATATGGTAATCGTGCACGATACCGCCGTCAGAGCAGATCGGAATATAAATACCGGTCTCCTCAAAGTATTCGTCGCGCGCCTTGGCAACCTCAATCACTGCGGTAGCCTGTCCGCGGCCGATACCCTTGGTTTCACGGGTAATGCAGATGGAGCCGCCGCCGATACCGACCTTAATGAAATCCGCGCCTGCCTCAGCGAGGAAGCGGAAGCCTTCTCTGTCCACTACGTTGCCTGCGCCTACCTTTACGCTGTCGCCGTACTTCTCGCGAATAAACGCGATGGTGCGGGACTGCCACTCGGTAAATCCTTCGCTGGAGTCAATGCAGAGAACGTCTGCGCCGGCCTCCACCAGCGCGGGCACGCGCTCGGCAAAGTCACGGGTATTGATACCGGCACCGACCACGTAACGCTTCTGCTGATCGAGCATTTCGTGGGGGTTTTCTTTATGCTGATCGTAGTCCTTACGGAATACGAACGCAACCAGATGCTGCTTCTCATCGATGATGGGCAAAGAATTCAGCTTATGATCCCAGATGATGTTGTTGGCTTCCTTCAGAGAGGTACCGTCCGGGGCGGTAATCAGCTTTTCGAACGGCGTCATGAAGGTTTCCACCTTTTCGTCCATGGACATACGGCTGACGCGGTAATCACGGGAGGTGACGATACCGAGCAGCTTGCCCGTTGCCGTACCGTCGTCGGTAACGGCGATGGTAGAGTGACCGAGGCGGTTTTTCAGCTCGATTACGTCTGCCAGCGTCTGATCGGGACGGATATTGGAATCGGAGTAAACAAAGCCTGCCTTGTAATTCTTTACGCGGCGCACCATTTCTGCCTCATCGGCAATGGACTGGGAGCCGTAAATGAAGGAAACGCCGCCCTCCCGTGCCAGAGCGATTGCCATCCGGTCATCGGACACAGCCTGCATGATGGCAGACACCAGCGGAATGGTCATAGAAAGTTTCGGCTCTTCGCCGCGGCGGAACTTTACGAGAGGCGTTTTCAGCGATACGTTGGCAGGGATGCAGTTTGCATCGGAATATCCGGGCACCAGAAGATATTCGCTGAACGTATGAGACGCTTCATTGTAATAATATGCCATATTGTTACTCCTTCAAAGATACAAATATACTTATTATAAATTATACCACAGTATGCGCCCGAAAACAAGAGGGGAAATCATAAAAACTTTCGCTGATCCCCCTTGTCTCCTTTGTTGATTTTGCGCCAGAAAAGATTTTTTTCCGAAACTTTTCCATGTTCACAAAAAATTGATATATGCGTGGTATAATACTACTGTGCTGATTTTTCAAAGACCGGCTTATGGGAGGTACTGTATGTTTCAAATCCTGATTGCGGACGACAACGCCAATACCCGACGACTATTCGAAGTAATCCTCAGCCAGAACGGCTTTGACGTTCTCACGGCACAGGATGCGGATGAAGCCGCAGAAAAACTGGAAGAAAACCATGTAGATCTGATGATTCTGGATGTAATGATGCCCGGAACGGACGGATTCACTTTTCTCCGCTCCTTAAGAAACGCTGGTGTCACCCTGCCGGTACTGATGATTACCGCCAAGGACACCCCGGACGATGTACGCTCCGGCTTTTTGTCCGGCACGGACGATTACATGGTAAAGCCGGTGAATGAGGACGAAATGGTCCTGCGCATTCAGGCACTGCTCCGACGGGCGAAGATCGCCTCCGAACGCCGGCTGACGGTAGGCAGCACAGAGCTTCTCTACGATTCCCTCTCCGTAACAGAAGGAGATAAGACAACCATTCTGCCGAAAAAAGAGTTTCAGCTTCTGTTCAAATTCCTCTCTTATCCCAACAAAACCTTCACCCGCCGTCAACTGATGAACGAATTCTGGGACGCAGACAGCGACAGTGAGGAGCGCACCGTGGACGTACATATCAACCGTCTGCGGGAACGTTTCCGCGAAAGCCGCGATTTTCAGATCATCACCGTGCGGGGATTGGGCTATAAGGCCGTACATAAATGAAAAATGAAAAAGAACTGCCGCATCCGAAAAATGCAGCAGTTCTTTTCATTTGTTTATGCGTCAACCATAGCCAGTGCCACTCTGTCAATGGAAACAGGGTGTTTCTCCTGCAGAGCCGCATAATCTTCTTCATAATCCGCCTGGGACAGGATGTCCTTAACCTCTCTGTGCCAAGCCGTCATGCCGACACCGTCCAGATACATAACGTGGTATCCGTAATCCGTCTTCACCACGCCGGCATCGCCTGCCTTGCGGCCTTCTTCGTACATCCACGCATCAAAGGCATCTACCATCTCACCGCGCATTACGTTTTCATACAGACCGTCCCGGGCACTGTCTTCTGTATACTGGGCTGCCAGCTCGCCGAAGGATTCTGCAGTAGCCTCACCGGCCTGCCACTGGGCAAGAATCTCCTCTGCCTTTGCCTTGGCAGCCTCGTCAGAACCGTAGGTCTCTGCGGTCAGAAGGATGTGACGAACATTTACCGTATTATAGGTAAGCAGGGCGGCGGGCTTCAGAAGGATGCACACGCTCAGGGTATTACCTTCGTTGCTCCAGGTGGTAAAGATATCGTTCACTTTACGTCCGTCTTCGACGGCCCACTTCATGAATCCGCTGTCAGATTCGGTGTAAATACCATCCTCGATCAGGTGGCCGGCGATTTCCTCGCGCACTGCCTCCTCCGTCACGTCCTCGTAGCTCTTGTACGCATAATTCATCAGATAATCGTAGGACACAGCGTCGAACTCTTCCTTATTCTTTACAGCCAGGAACTTGGTTTCAAATTCCTTGAGAAGATCTGCCGTTACTTCGCCCTCCGTCATACCGTCGGAGGTAGAGAGCGTTATGGCAGCGTAGGTGGTGTGGAGCAGTGCATTGGGATTTTCCTTCACGTACGCCTTGTAGTCGTCCTCGGTGTAGGTATATCCGTTCATGATCTCGTTATAGCACTTGGAGTACAGCAGAGACATCTCCATAGCGCGGCGAACGTCCTTCTCTTTTACACCCGCACCGTAGAGATTGGAAATGAAGAAGTTCTTCGACACACCATTGGCCTTTGCCTGTTCTTCGATCTGATCGATATAGCTGTCGATGGACTTGTAATCCGCTTCGTCCAGCGTAATGCCGCGGGCATTTGCCTCCTCACAGAAGACCAGCGTGTTGGACATTTCGGAAATTGCGTTATCCATGAACACCTTATACCAGGTGGTGCCGTCGCTGTACATGGGGCACTCCTGATACTTCAGAGATTTGGACGTATCAAGACCAAGCTGCGCGGCAGCACTGCCGTAGGAAGCGAGGAAGTTCTGATACTGGTTGTAAAAATGGTAGGACACCAGGGTATTGCTCATAGCGTAATTCTCACTGGTCAGCGAATTCACACGGCGCAGGAAAAATCCGCTTGTTTCCAGATTGTTGTAAACCACTGCGGAACCGATCAGCACGATGGCCAGTACGGCGCACACGATACCGATAATTTTATTGCGCAGACTCTTTCTTTTTTTCTGAGCCGCCTCTTTTTTCTTTTTGTCCGCCTCTGCACGGCGCACTTCGAGATTCTCTCTCTTGTTTCGGCTTGCTTTTCCCATAATGTAAAACTGCCTTTCTTTTTGTTTTTTATGAAAAATATTCTCAGGAATGCGAAAAAAGGACGTTTTTTCCGCTAACTCATATATTATAACACACCTTGCCCAAAAAATCCATAACGAAACAGAAAAATTCACATATTAAGTTACAAATATACAAAGATTTTGCCCGTTTCCGCATGCGGTATTTACAAATAACTATTTATTTACCTGTCGGTTTATGATATAATAGAAAAAAACAAATCATCCGTATACACGGATGCGCATAACACAGGAGAATTACACCATGAGTGATACAAAAAAAGCAGGCGGCACCTGCTGTAAAAATGAACGCCTCGGCAGAGTGGGCGGTCAGTCCGTTCTGGAAGGCGTCATGATGAAATGCGGTGACCGCATGGCACTTTGCGTACGGGAAGAAAGCGGAAATATCAAATCCGAATCCCAGACGTACGTATCGGTCCGCAAAAAGCACAAAATCCTCTCCATCCCCTTGATCCGCGGCGTGGCAAATTTTGTGGAATCCATGATCCTCAGTTACAAAACACTGATGAAATCCGCCGAAATGCTGGGCATCGACGAAGAGGATGAAGATTCCAAGGCAGAAGCATGGCTGCGGAAAAAGCTGGGGGACAAATTCCTCGGCGTCCTGAGCGGCATTTCCCTGGTACTCGGCATTGTGATCGCCATGGGACTGTTCATGTATCTGCCCGCCTTTCTCACCTCCCTCATCGATAAGTGGCTGGGCGGCATCGGCTGGTTCCGGAACCTCATTGAGGGACTCATGAAAATCGCCATCTTCGTAGCGTACATCTCCCTCTGCTCTTTGATGAAAGAAATGCGCCGCACCTTCGAATATCACGGTGCAGAGCACAAATCCATCGCCTGCTATGAAGCCGGCATGGAACTGACGCCGGCAAACGCAAAAACCTGCTGTCGCTTCCATCCCCGCTGCGGCACCAGCTTCATTTTCGTGATTCTGATTCTCAGCATCCTTATTAACTCCCTGCTCTCCTGGGAGAATCTGGCGTTCCGGGTAGTTTATAAGCTCCTTCTTCTCCCGGTAATCGTTGGCGTGGGATTTGAATTTATTTCCTACGCAGGCAAGCATACGAATATTTTCACAAAAATTCTCTCCGCACCCGGTCTGTGGATGCAGCGCATCACCACGCTGGAGCCGGATGAAAGCCAGCTGGAAGTAGCCATCGCCGCTCTGAAACTGGCCATGCCGGAAGAATTCCCTGAGACTGCCGCGGAAACAACCAATGATACCGCCGATACGGAATGACACTGAACGACATTACATCCGCCCTTACGGCGGCAGGCATCTCCAAAGAAGATGCCGCCTTTGAGGCACGGCTTCTGGCCTCCCACTTCACGGGCATATCACCCGCCCGGCTTCTCACCATGCGCCATGAGCCGCTGTCCTGCCCCGCTCTTGACGAGGCGGTAAAGCGGCGCTGCCGCAGAGAACCGCTCCAGTATATTTTAGGAGAATGGGAATTTATGGGCCTCTCCTTCGCCGTCTCTCCCGACTGTCTGATTCCCCGTGCGGACACGGAAACGCTGGTGGAGGCGGCACTGCCTCTTATGCCCAAAGGGGCACGGGCAGCAGATCTGTGTACGGGAAGCGGGTGCATCGGCATCTCGCTCGCCCATTTCCGTCCGGATATTACCGTAACAGCGGTGGAACTGTTTGAAAACACCGCAGACGCCGCCCGAAAAAACAGCCGGCGACTTCACGTGGACGATCGGTTCACTGTAATCGTGGGCGATGTAACGAAGCCGGTATTCCCCGCCGGAACCACTTTTGACGTAATTGTATCCAATCCCCCTTATATTGCATTACATGAAATGAAAGCATTACAGCCGGAACTGTCTTTTGAACCCCGCCCGGCATTGACAGACGAGGGCGACGGTCTTTCCGTCATCCGCGGCGTGCTTCACACGGCGGCGGCAACCCTCACAAAAGACGGCATTCTGCTGATGGAATTCGGCGCATCCCAAGGGCAGGCAGTTTTATCCCTTGCCGCAGAAGCGGGCTTCACAGGCTCCATTCTGCCCGACGCGGCAGGACGGGACCGCGTACTCCTTGCCCGGCGCCACTCTTACAACGACGAGGTAATCTTATGAGTGAGAAAATTACACTTTGCGTTCTGTTCGGCGGACGCTCCTCGGAATATGAAGTTTCTCTTACCTCTGCTTACTCCGTGCTTACCAATCTGAACGCAGAACGATATCGCGTACTGCCCGTAGGCATTACCCGGGAAGGCGCGTGGTATCTGTATACGGGAGAATGGGAAAAAATCCGGGACGGCAGTTGGTGCGGCGAGACAGCACGCCTGCCCCGCGTCACTGTGGATCTTACTCCCGGCTCCCACTCATTTCTCATCTGTCCCCCTGGCGAAATTCCCCGCTGCGAAATAGTGGACGTGGTATTTCCCGTTTTGCACGGAGCCTTCGGCGAGGACGGAACCGTGCAGGGTATGCTGTCGCTGGCAGACATCCCGTTCATCGGCTGCGCATGCACCTGCTCCGGCGTGTGCATGGATAAGTCGCTGACCAAGCTTCCCGTGGCCGCCGCCGGTATCCGGCAGGCGAACTATATTCTCGTCCGCGCTGACGACGACAAAAAGGCAATTGCAGAAAATGCTGAAAACAAACTGGGTTATCCTCTGTTTGTAAAACCGGCACGCGCCGGCTCCTCTGTGGGCATCTCCAAAGCAAAGGATCGCGCCGGATTGCTTGCCGCGCTCGCCACCGCTTTCGCCGAGGATGAAAAGGTGCTGATTGAAGAAGCCATCGTTGGCCGGGAAATCGAGGTTGCCGTGCTGGAAGAGCACGGCAAATACACCGTTTCCGATTGCGCCGAAATCGACGCAGGGGCGGAATTCTACGACTATGAAGCAAAATATGTAACGGACACCTCCACCTTCTACATACCCGCCCGTCTGCCGGAAACAATCCGGCAGGAGGTGCGCCGGCAGGCAGAAATCATCTTCCGCGCCTTAGACTGCCGTATGCTTTCAAGAGTCGATTTCTTCGTTTGTGAAAACGGCGAAATCGTGTTCAATGAAATCAACACGATCCCCGGTTTCACACCCATCAGCATGTATCCGAAGCTGATGATGCACGCCGGCATGACCTACCCCGAACTGATCGACAGGCTGGTTGATGCAGCACGATAAAACACATCACATTTCGCGCCCGGCGGCAAAGTGCACACGCACTTTCCCCCTTTTTCATGCATTTTTCGGTGAATATATGCATAAAATTCACGACCGTCTGTAAATTATGCATCTGCTTCTGCATATACACATTACGCGCCTGTCAATATCCGGGTTTTTCAGCAGTTGCCGTTCCTTTGCATCTGCGCTATTTTTGTGCAAACCGCACAAATTCACGTTTTGCACGCACCGTTTGCCTATGAGACACAAAAAGTGCAGGAGTTTTCCACAAGATGTGGGAAACTCTGTGGAAATCCTTGTGTTTCAAGGAGATTTTCGAGTTTTCCACAAGGAAAACTACCTGAAATTGTGGAAAACTCCTTGGCAATGCGTATTTAACCACCGTCGACAAGCGTCTTAAAATAGAAAATGAAGTTTTTTAAAAAAACATCTTGACAAGAAAACTGCTGATAAATTATGCATTTTTGTCAAAAACCGATTTTCACAGCGGGAAATGTCAAAAAGAAAAAAGCGGCACGAATCATACCCGAACGGCCCCGGCGTGGTCAGCCGTCCGCATGTATAATTCGTGCCTGCTAAGACAGTATATGCAAAAAATGCGTTGTTATACACAACGCATTTCCGTTTTATCAATGAAAATTCCGCCGCCGCATCTTCTGCTCTCTCCTGTGTGCCTGAATGAGCACATACGAAACGCTGAACAGGATAATGAATACCACAAGTGCCCGGAAGAAACGCCCCGACGTAAATGCCTTGATCCGCTCCAGAAAGAACAGAAACTCACTGCGGGAAACGGACACGGTGGCGATCAGATCCGCACTGCCGAGAATTTCATCCCCGTACGTAACGGTCACTGTGCCGCACACCTGACCTGCTTCCACCGGTGCCGTGAGCGACTCATCAAACGTGTTGTAGCTTGTGTGAATCAGTGATGGATCCAGATCAGCCGGCAGATACCGCACGATAGATGACGCAGGTACCAATGTTACATAATCCACTGTGGAGGACAGGGACACCTGCATCTCGCAGATCCGCTGGGAGACGGACAGTACCTCTGTATAACCGTAGGACGAAAACGCCCATTCCAACAGATTTTCTGCATTTGCATAACTGTAAATTTCGTCATCCGTACTCTCCGCGTTCATCACGATCACCAAATACGTTAAATTGTCCCGTGAGGCAGCGGAAACGATGCAGTAACCGCTCTGTGACGTATACCCTGCATTCATACCGAGCGAATCCGGATAAAAATACCGGGTATCATAGAATTTAGACAGTTGACTATTTCGATTGAACAAATTCCGGTAATCTTTTTTGTTGGTAGTATCCATCACATATTTGGGGACGGATGTGATTTCCACGAACCGGGGCAGATAGTAGGCGTATTTTGCAATGCGTGCTGTATCGGCCACTGTGGTAACCATGGAATCATTATGCATACCGGTGGGATTTGTATAGCGGGTATCGTAGGCACCCAGCAGCTGCGCCTTTTCGTTCATCATTTCCACAAACCCATCCAGCGATCCGCCCACGGTAACAGCCAGTACCTGGGCGGCATCATTGGCACCGTTCACCAAAAGGGCGTGCAGCATATCATCCACCGTCACCGTCTCACCCACAACGAGAGAAATATTGTTGCCCACTACTTTATGGAGCATTTCCGACGTGACGGTAATCTGCCGGTCCGGCTGATCTCCCAGCGCCTCTATGGCGAGAATGCCTGTCATCAGTTTCACGGTAGAGGCCGGATACAGCTTCACATCCTCATTATACGAATACAGCACCGTATCATTTTCTACGTTGTACAGGTAGGCACCGCCCGCGTGCTCCACCCGGGGCGGCTCGGCGGCCTCCACAGGTACGGAAAACAGGCAAAACGAAAAGGACAGAGATACCGCCGCCAGCACGCCTGACGCAAAACGGAGAAAATTCCTTTTCAAAGCGACTCCTCCTTTACAAACGCGGGATGCACGGAGAAATAAGCGCGGGCATGCTCTACGTCTGCCTGAATAGCAGATTTCAGTTCAGCCACGCTGACAAATTTCATCTCATCTCTCAGGCGGCGGTAAAACTCCACCCGAATGGATTTTCCGTACAGAAATCCGTCGTAATCTATAATATGCGTCTCACAGTTCACCGCACCGCTGTCTGATACAGTCGGACGAACACCCACGTTGGCAACAGACGGATATCGACGATTCCCCACTGTACATACACAGGCGTAAATACCGTGCCGGGGGATGATGTGCCCTTTGGGGAAATTCTGATTGATGGTAGGCAGACCGATGGTACGCCCCAGCTGATTTCCGTAAATCACCGGGAAACAAATGGAAAACGGACGCCCCAGAAGCACGGCCGCCTGTTCCATATCCCCCGACGCCACGGCAGCCCGGATCAGCGTGGAAGAAACGATGCGGCTGCCGCTGAATACCGGCGGCACCACGGTAACGGCGATTCCGTGATCCACCAAAAGTGCGGCGAGATGCCCCGCATCCCCAATGCCGCCTCTGCCGAAACGGAAATTGAATCCGCATACAATCGCGGCACAGTGCAGTTTTTCCTTCAGATAGGATAGCGCAAACTCATCCGCAGAAAGGGAGCGCATATCAGAAAAATCCTCTAAGATGGCATACTCCACCCCGGCGGCGGCAACCAGGCGGAGTTTTTCCTCCGTAGTTGTCAGCGCAGGAATCACGTCCCGGTGGACGGAAGTATCCTTGGCAAGCGTGGTAAAGGACCACACCGCAGACACACAGCCGTCTATCTCTGCGGCAACCTTCCGCACCGTGGAAAGCAGCCGCCCGTGACCGCGATGGACACCGTCAAAATTACCCAGCGCGACGGCAAGCGGACGGTCCGGCAATGCCGTTACCGTCATTTCGGGAAGTTTATATATCGTCATGAATATCCTTGCTTATTTCCTTGCAGTTATAACACCTTGATAGCAAAAAGCGGGCACACCCGGGAGCAGTAGCCGCAAAGAACGCACTTTTCTGCCATAACCGAAGCATGTCCCTCAAAGAGAGTCAGTGCCCCCTGCGCACAGCGGCGCACGCAGGCACCGCATCCCTCACAGTAATCCTCAATATGCAGTCTGCGGGATTTTTTATCCAGCGCATCCTTTGCCGCCGGCGGGAAAGTCCGTGTCTCAAAATAGGCGAGATTGGCATCAATTTCCGCCTCGGACTGCATTCCAACCGCCACCGCATCGATATACGGCTGATCCAGCGCAAAATCAAACGCCGCCGCAGCGTCACGGAACAAATGTCCGCCGCCCAGCACCTTCATGGCAAACACGCCGATGCCCAAAGCGTGTGCATCGGCTGCTGCAGCCTGCATATCTTCAATCGTTCCGTCCGCGATTCCGTATCCGCCCCGGTTGAAGATGGGGTGAATCACGTCAAGGGGGACACCCCTCTTATGAAATTCTATCACACCGCGGACAGCGGCAACGTGATGCATGGACACCCCCACCGCGCGGATAATGCCCCGGGCTTTGCATTCAAACAGATAGTCCAGCGCCTCTCTGTGCCCCCGCAGCGTGTGAACGCTCTCCTGCTCGTGGAGCATGAAAATATCAATTACGTCACGGTTCAGTTCTCTTCGAGCCTGCTCCACTGCCTCTGCCGCCATCTCACGGGTATAAGCGTACGTTTTGGTAGAGATCACCACTTCCCCCTGATACAGCTCCAGTGCGCGCCGCAAAAGCGGATAGTTCTCATAATACTGTGCCGTATCAGTGAAACGAATGCCCCGGGAAAAAGCGTACGCCAGCACCTCCGCCGCCCGCTCGGGAGGCAGATTGGCCTGCACGGGGCTGACAGTCAGTGAGCCGATACAAAGACGGGAGACAGTAATCCCGGACGTCCCCAGCGCGGTTATTTCCATAGGATCAGAGTCCCAGATACGTGCGCACCAGCGCACCCATCAGCTCGTAGCGGTCAATCCGCGTAATGAGGCTGCGGGCATTTTTATAGTTCGTGATATAAGTAGGATCTTCCGAAAGGATATATTCCACAATCTGATGAATGGGATTGTATCCCTTCTCACTCAATGCTTCGTATACCGCAGAGAGCGTAGCCTGAATTTCCCGATCCTTTTCATCTACAATCGAAAAAGTTTTTGTTTTTTCCTTGTCAAAAATTGCCATATCATTTCTCCCGATGCCATTCGGTATCGGTTTCCTTTCCGCAAGCAGTCGGCCTTCCGAAAAAACGGATGCTTTACCAATATTATACCCGCAAATCGTCCAAAATGCAATAGATACATGGGAAGAAGCGGAAATTTTGTTCGCATCGGTAAATCGACACCCCACAACAAAATTAGAAAAAGCCTGTCGTATGCCATTGACAATATTGCCATAAATATGGTATAATTATGGTGTGCATTTAGACAATACTTCTATTTTGTACATTATTGCACATAGATTTCGGCTGGGAGGCGATGTTTTGTGAAACTTATGAAAAAAATCATCGTCACATCGGCAAAAGGCGGCATCGGAAAATCCACCGCTGCTTTGGGACTTGCCGCCGCGCTGGCAAAAGCCGGACACCGCACCCTGCTCGCGGACTGTGACATCGGCAACCGCTGTCTGGATCTGATGGCTGGCTTGGAGAACGACGTGCTGTACGATCTCAGTGACGTAGCCGCCGAACGGTGTACACCCGAGAAAGCCCTCCTCACGCTGGAGGGAATCCCCGAACTTCGGTTCTGTGCCGCTCCCGTTGCCGCCATTACTGACGACGCGGACCTAAGCACATATACCGCGGCACTCACCCGTCTGGCGGACGCTGCCGAAGCTTCCTATGTGATTTGCGACACGGCTGGCACAGGTCCTTTCGTCCGCGCCATTGCCAGTGAATTTGCCGACGGTGCTTTGGTCATCGCTACACAGCAGCCAGCCTCCATCCGCGCCGCGGAACACACCGCATCTCTTATGGAAGGTTGGGGACAGCTTCCCTGCCGGCTTGTCATTTCTCTCTTTGAGGATCGTGCCGCCGCAGACGGAATCCGCGCCGGACTTCTGGAAATTATCGACAGGACGCACATCCGCACCATCGGTGTTGTTCCCCGGGACAGATCACTGATGCTTGCACAGGAAGAAGGGCGTCTACCCGCCGAAAAATCCCGCGGGGCACGCGCTTTCAAAAACATAGCTGCCCGGCTTACCGGTGAAGAAATCCCGCTGTTTTCCGGCATTCGTGAAATCAAAACGGGCAAGGTACTGTAATCCTGCCCCGTTATAAAACCGTTTACAGAAAGATTCTATACAGGAGCATATCAAAAACTATGGAAATTGCTTTGATTGCAGACGACACCAAAAAGGAACTTATGACGCAGTTCTGCATTGCTTACTGCGGTATTCTGAGCAAGCACAACCTCTGTGCCACGAGCACCACGGGTAAATACATTGAGGAAGCCACCGGTCTGCATGTGGAAAAACTGCTTTCCGGCACCCACGGCGGCGAACAGCAGATCATGTCCCGGGTCTCCTACAACGAGATCGATGTACTGCTGTATTTCCGCAGTACTGCACCGGATCTGTATTATCAGGAAGAAGAACACAATCTGCTCCGTATGTGTGACATTCACAACGTACCCGTTGCCACCAATATCGCCACAGCGGAGATTCTGGTCTGCGCCATTGACCGCGGCGATTTGGATTGGCGTGAGATCGTCAATCCCAAATCGGACTACAACCGCCGCCGCCGGGGACTGAACAACTGATGGCAGAAAAGCAAAAAAACAACACCGCCTCCGCCCCGGATCTGATGGAACGGGGTGCTGAGGCGGTGCGTCTTTTAGAAAAAGCCTATCCGGATGCGGCGTGCTCTTTGGAATCGGGCGGCGACCCCTGGCGGCTGCTGGTAATGGCACGGCTGTCAGCCCAATGTACGGACGAACGGGTCAACATCGTCTGCCGCACGCTGTTTCGCGAAATCCCTGATGCCAAAGCCATGGCGGAAGCACCGCTCGCGCGGATTGAGGAACTCATAAAATCCTGCGGTCTGTACCGCGTGAAAGCGAAAAGCATCAAAGAAGCCAGTGAAATCCTGCTTCGGGATTATGGCGGGCGCGTGCCGGACACCATGGAAGAGCTGCTTTCTCTGCCAGGCGTGGGCCGAAAGATCGCCAATCTCCTCCTGGGGGATATTTTCGGTAAGGGCGGCATCGTAGCCGACACACACTGTATGCGCATCTGCGGCAGATTGGGATTTTATCCGGAATCTCTCCGGGATCCTTTGAAAGTGGAAAGAATCCTCACGCCCATCATTCCCCAAAACGAGCAGTCCGATTTCTGCCACCGGCTGGTGCACTTCGGCCGGGAATACTGCATGGCACGCGGCCCCGTGTGCGAAAAGGATCCGGCGCTGTGTCCGCTGTCAGAGATTTGTGCGCACGAAAAAAACAAGTAAAAAAACGGTGCTGCCGCGCATGCGGAAGCACCGTTTTTCAATACAGATTTATCAGCCCAGTTTGCTGCTGTTAACACGGATACCAGGGCCCATCGTGGAAGCAACCACGCAGCTCTTGATATACTGACCCTTTGCAGCGGCCGGCTTAGCCTTGATGATAGCGCTCATCAGTGCGTTGAAGTTCTCAGAGAGCTTCTCTGCACCAAAGGATGCCTTACCAATGGGGCAGTGGATGATATTGGTCTTATCGAGACGGTATTCGATCTTACCGGCCTTAGCCTCCTGAACGGCCTTGGCAACGTCCATGGTAACGGTACCTGCCTTGGGGTTCGGCATAAGTCCCTTCGGACCGAGCGTCTTACCGAGACGACCGATGGTACCCATCATGTCCGGCGTAGCGATAACGATATCAAAATCGAACCAGTTCTCTTTCATGATCTTCTCAACCAGATCCATTTCGCCTACATAGTCAGCACCTGCTTCCAGAGCTTCCTTTGCGCGGTCACCCTTAGCGAAAACCAGAGTGCGTACGGTCTTACCGGTACCGTTGGGGAGAACTACCGCACCGCGGACCTGCTGGTCTGCGTGACGGGAGTCAACACCGAGACGGATGTGGATTTCAACAGTTTCATCAAACTTTGCCTTTGCGGTCTGGCAGAGCAGTGCGAGTGCTTCGTCAGAGTCGTAGAGCTTGGTCTTGTCGACGAGCTTCGCTGCGTCGAGATACTTCTTTCACTTATTCATTATATGATTCCTCCTCTGACTTATTCTTCAACGGTAACGCCCATGGAACGTGCGGTGCCCGCAACCATGCTCATTGCCGCTTCGATGCTGCCTGCGTTCAGGTCGGGCATCTTGGTTTCAGCGATCTTCTTGACCTGCTCCTTGGTGATGGAAGCGACCTTGGTCTTGTTCGGTGCGCCGGAAGCGGTTTCGATGCCGGCTGCCTTCTTGATCAGGACTGCTGCCGGAGGAGTCTTGGTGATGAAGGAGAAGGAACGGTCTGCGTAAATGGTGATGACAACCGGAATGATCAGACCCATGTCATTCTTGGTTCTTTCGTTGAATTCCTTGGTGAACGCGGAGATATTGACACCGTGCTGACCGAGTGCAGGACCAACCGGAGGCTGGGG
>JAZQDY010000061.1:0-3711 GCA_045547015.1 Eubacteriales bacterium
CTTTGTGCGCATGATCTCCGTGCATTTTCCGCAGGTGATGCAGAGCTTCTGCGGATCAAGTGCGCCGTTTTGGCAGATTTCCCGGGCGCTGTCCGGATACGCCAGCGTTTCTCTGCCGTAGCCGGCAAAGTCGAACCATCCTTCCCGGATGGCGGCGGCGGTCACGTGGGGGGATGCCTGCCCCAAAAAGGAGAGCCCGGAGGAGATTACCCGCACACCGGGAATCACGGCCGCCACGTCCCGTATGCCCGTGAGCATCCGATGCACGCCGGCCATGGGATGCTCCGGCGGCTCGTACGTACCCTTTGCGTAGGGACGATTTACGTGGGGATTGAAATACGGATTGCCCATGGTGAAGTTGAGAAGCTTCACTCCGTGATCGGCAAGATCCCGTGCCAACGCCTTTGCTTCCGTGTAGTCTGGCGTGATTCCGTTTCCTTCTGTTACGGCAAATCCGTACGGATAGGGAAATCCGTCGTAAATGTTCATGCGTGAGGAAACGATAAAATCACCGGAACAGGCCGCAAGTGCTCCGTATACGGCCTCTCTCAGAAGCCGGGTGCGGTTTTCAAAGGAGCCGCCGTACCGGCCCGGCCGATGATAAGCGGACAGAAGCTCCGATGCCAGATACCGGTGACAGCATTTGATATCGCAGCCGTCAAAGCCGGCTTTCTCTGCCAGTTGTGCGCCTGCCGCCAGCTTTTCACTTACCAGATCCAGATAATCGTCCGTAACGATGCGGGAAGCATCAATGGGATTCTCTCCTTCGAAAATCGGGTTGTTGTATGCAATCAGCGGGGCCGGTACGCCCTCCGGCTTGCTGTAGCGGCCGGAATGGGTCAACTGCAGAAAAATCAGCGGCTCATAGCCGTTCTCCCGAAGACAGGTTTCCTTGATCTCCGCAATCAGCGGCGTGTATTTGTCAAAATTGGTTTGGTCAATATAGAGCTGCCGGGGATTGGCCCGCGCCTCCGGCAGAACGGCAGTGGCTTCAAACCAGATGATTCCGGCACCGCCTTTGGCGAAGCGGAGATATCGGCGTTTGGTCAGCGTATCCGGCAGTCCTTCCGGCGTGCCGTCGCATCCTTCCATTGCCTGATAGGCAATGCGGTTGGGGGCGGTGCGGCTGCCGATGGCAGCCGGCGTGCGGAGCACGGCGGTGTCACTGTCATAGGGCAGGGATACGGAGGATTCCGCACAGCTTTGCAGAAATGTTTCTTGATTCAGCGGAATAGCGTGGGGCATATGTTTTCTCCTGTCGGTCATTTTTATGTTTTCCGTAAAAACGGTACTGGACATTTATGCAAGAATATTATATAATATTTTCGGAAGGATTTCCATATTGATATTGACATTCATTGTGTAAATCTTGCTCATTTTTGAAAAAAGAGGCGTTTTTATGGGTGCAGTGCACAGCGTGAGTCATCAGTATACGGGACAGAGCTATCCCGCCCATTTTCACAACGAGCATCAGATGATCTTCGTTACGGCAGGGCGGGTGCGGATGAAGGTGTCGTCCTCTGTCTATGACGTGACGGCTCCCGCCGTTTTTCTTCTCAGTAATCTGGAACCCCATTCCGTGGAACAAATCTCCGATACGTACGAGCGGTATACCGTCACTATCTCGCCCGACGGGGCCCTGGGCGTGCTGGACGACCGTCTTTTGTCCGGATTTATCGCCCACAGTGAGGAATTTCCCCGGCTGATTTCGCTTTCCACAGAGGATGCGGTGCTCCTTACGGCGCTGTTTCGCCTGCTGGAGGAGGAATACGCCGAGGATACGCCGCCGGACGGCAAGGATGCGATCCTGCTTTCTATCCTGCTTCGGCTGTATCGCCGATATCCGGCATCCTTTCCCCAGGCGGAGGACGGGATGGCAAAGGTGGTTTCCAGTGTCCGCCGCATACTGGAGGGGGATCTTTCGGAGAAATTGCCGCTTTCCTCTCTGGCAGAGCAGTTTCACGTGAGCGTGTACCACCTGGAACGGGTATTCCGGGCGCATACGGGCTATTCGCTGGCACGGTACCGGATGCTCTGCAGACTTGCCGCCGCCCGGGAAATGCTTGCCGTGACAGAGCTTTCCGTGGGGGATATCTGTGCTGCCGTCGGTGTGGGAGACATGAGCAACTTCTCCCGTTATTTCAAACGGGAAATGGGCATGACGCCCCTCGCTTACCGAAAACGGTACCGGGACGGGGAGATGACCGAATAAAATAACAGTGGCTGCTGCATGAAAAATGCAGCAGCCACTGTGCTTATTCCTCCGTCAGTGCACGCTTTTCTGCACGGCTGAGACGGTACGGCTCGTTTACTATATTCTGATCGGCGTGGTGAATCATCATTTCGGTGATCTTTTCCTCGCCGCAGAGGATCGTTACGGTCAGATTGTTTTTCTCCGTGAGAGAAACGCCGTCAAATACCAGCCGGCGGTAGTTGTACATCCACTTTTTTGCGGATTTCGTTACGGAAGGGGATATTGTCTCCCCGGTGACAGAATCGGTGAGCGTAAAGGTAAGCGCGGCATCCGCAGGCAGATCGTTATAGGAGAAAATGCTGTCGTTGTACCGCACGGTGATCTGCGTCTGCTCAATGGAGGGGATCATGACGAGGGCGTAGGCGGTCATGTATCCGTCCTCGGAGATTTCAAAGGGCGGCTTGTGGGTAATCATTTCCATCTGCGGATCCGCCGCGTAGGCAGCCTTCAATGGTTCAGTGACGGTGAGCTCTTTGAGCGTGCTCTGATCCGATGCCATACAGCAGCGAAAAATGAACAGCCCACACAGGATAAACAGAATACATTCAATGACGATTTTTGCGATGCGTCCGGGATTTTTCATGCTTCGGTCCTCGGCTTTTCTTTATAATACGGTATCATTATAGCAAATTTGTGCATGCTTTACAAGGACCTTTCTGATTTTGTATGTAACTTTTTTCCGAACAGCCATTGACACGGAGACAATTTTCCTATATAATAAATATTCGCAAAGTTATTGTGGATTTATTCGGACGGCAGGAAGGAGACTATTATGCGAATGGATCTGACTTGCCTTCTGGAAGGCAAACAAACAGAACTTTCTGTGGATTTTGACGTAACCCCCCGGGAGGAGGATGCTGTGCTGCCCCACGGTATCACCCTTCTCAAACCGGTGAAGGTGTCGTGCAGAGTGAAGGACAATCACGGCTATCTTACGCTGACGGCGGATGCCGAGGCGGAATATGAAACAGCGTGCGACCGGTGCCTTGCACCGATTTCCACCAGCGTTTCGTTTTCGATCGAAAGACTGATCGAATCGAAAGGCGCGCACGCTCTGCCGGACGGAATCGACCCGGATGACGAAGATATTCTTACCATGACAAACGGCACGGTAGAGATTGATGCGGATATTATCGAGGCTTTGATTCTGGAATTGCCCATGCGTCATCTGTGCGACGAAAATTGCCCCGGACTCTGTCCGAAATGCGGAAAACGGCTTTCCGAGGGCGATTGCGGGTGTAAAAACGAAAAAGAAATTGATCCAAGACTGAAAGTTTTGCAAAAACTACTTGAAAAGCCGCAATAAATAGTGTATAATATTAGGTAGTGTAAAGATATTAGTCCCCAAAGGAGGTTTCAAGGATGGCAGTACCGAAGAGAAAAACATCCAAAGCGCGCAGAGATAAAAGACGCTCCAACGTCTGGAAACTCGATATGCCCGGCATGGTGAAGTGCCC
>JAZQDY010000062.1:0-3285 GCA_045547015.1 Eubacteriales bacterium
CCTCTTTTACAGCGATCTCGTACAGCTCGTCGGAGAGAGACACGAACTTCAGGTATGCGATCTGTGCCCCGGACACGGACTTGTTGGCAAGGGTGATTTCCTCATCCTCCGCATCCAGCACGGTGATGAAGGCCTCGGCAATATTGGTGCTTGCCTTGGCGGCGCCGAGGGAAGCGGTGATGCCGTTCAGCGTGATGTCCCGGGAGCCTTCCATATACCCGGCGTACACGGCGTATTTACCGGTCACCTTTACGGGAACGGTGAGTTCCTCCACCGTCTCCGCGGGCTGGATGCAGAGGGCGGTACCCTTCGTGCTTCTGGTCTCGTACTCCACGGCGTACCAGCCCGAATTCTCGGGAAGCTCGACTTTGGCAAGGTCGTTGAAGATATACGCAACGCCTGGCTTTTCCGCCTTGATCTCCTCGCCGGCGGTAACGTTCTTTACGTCCTTGTACAGCCAGTAATCAAAAGTATACGGCAAAGCATCGGCGTAGTTGACCTCTACGGTGCACAGACCGGTGAAGGGGATGTCCGTGATCGTCACCTCGGCGGAAACGTCCTCCGGTGTCAGATTGACGGTCACTGCTTTCTCTTTATCCCCACGGGGATAGACGGACAGGGTCAGTTCGGCCTCCTCCACCAGGCGGTTCAGCTTGGGGGAGACGGTGAATTTGCCGGCGGTGGCATCCTGTGCCACGACGACCGTTTCGATCTCGGAATAATCAAGCACGGTGCTCTCCGTTACCTTGATATTGTCAAAGGTCACGGAGTTGCCGGTGGAGCCTTCGGCCATTTCCATCATGATATTCTTGAAGATGAAACGACCGCCCGTACCCTCGTGATAGCCGTCCACTTCCGGGAAATCCTTCACCACTTCCCCGTCGATGGAAACGCGGAGCATGCTTTCCCCGTCGTACTGGAAGCTCCATGTATGGAATGCATCATCCGTGGGGATGGCGATCCGCTCCACGTACGCCACGTCGGAGCCCCGGTCCATTTTGGAAACACGGAGGGTAGCGTTCTTGCCGTCCTCGTCCGGCTCGCCCATGTCCTGCAGAACGATATAAACAAGCTTATTGTCCGGCAGCTCGAACTCCATAATGAAACCGCGGAACATAAGGTTCGCCATGGGCGTGAGCAGTGCGTCGATCTTCATATCGATATCGACAGTGCACGCGGCGTCGGTCATGGTCCGGGGGGAGGTGATCGTCATGGTGGCGTAGCGGCCGCCCTTTTCACCGCCCATATAGATCGTGCCTTTTTCCACGCCTTGTGTGGTCAGATCGGCAAAATAGTAATCGGGATAGTTATTGCCGGAAACGGCAGTCACAGACGGATCCAGATAGTTGCAATTCCAGTTGAAGAGCAATTTTCCGGCCGGCTCTTCCTCCTTCTTTGCGTCCTCCGCCTTTTCGGCGGTTTCTGTTTTTTTCGCAGCATCATCGGCGTATACGGGACGGCTGAACATGGGCAGAACGCCCGTCAGCATGACCGCCGCCAGAAGAAGCGCACAGATTCTCTTTTGCATACGTTTCATGAAAAAGCTCCTTTCATTTTCAGGAAATGGAGAAAACAAAACAATTTTACACCTATATTATACATTTTCAAAGGAAAGCCTGTCAATGAACGTATTTAAGAATCTTCACAAAATTTATAACGAAATTAATATACCTTCCGTCCACGGTGTACAAAAAGGAGAGGTGCCGCGGCAAAAGCCGCGGCACCTGAAAAAGCCTGCGTTATTTCGTATCCTGTACCAGGCGGGCTGCTTTTCCCAGATACCGGTACTGTTTTTTTGCGTACTCCTCGTCGGTACGCATCCGTTTCAGCGTCCATATCCGCTCGGAGGCGGCGGCAAGGTTCTCCATGGTAAAGCCGAACTCGAAATCAAAGGTGCCTTCCCATACGCACAGCATACCGCCCAGCAGCTGATCCGTGGGCTGGACGTGAATGGGATTCAGTGCCGCTTCGGATTTGAAGTTCCAGTTGCTCCAGGTGTGGAGATCCCACGCCAGAATATCCCGGGGCGTCCATTTCCTCTCGGGGGTGATATACAGGGGTTTCCAGCTTGCGTTTATGATTTGGAAGCCTTCCTCAAGAAGCTCGTACGACTGGTGGTAATAGGATTCCCACGCCATAACGATCGTTTCTTTCGGGATACGGTGGGAGCCTTTTTTCGGGAAGCCCTCCCATACGATGGGAGTTTTGCCCCGCTTCAGCACCATCCGGGAAACCCGGCCCACAAAATCGCTGTACAGCTCGTACTCGTCCTCGATGCCCCTTTCCTCCATATACTTTCGGCAGACGGAGCAGTTCTTCCACGAGGCGATCATGGCCTCGTCGCCGCCGATGTGGATATAGGGCGCATCCGGGAACAGTTCGCACATCTCGTCAATGAGCCGTTCAACGGCCTTTTCCGTTTCGGGACTGCCGGCGCAAATAATGTTGCCGCCCCGTTTATCCGGGTCGATGTTGTCACGGAAGATCTCCGGATACGCCGAAAGGAAAGCGGAGGCGTGTCCGGGCACGTCGATTTCGGGGAAGGCGATGACGCCCCGTGCCGCCGCGTAGTCGATAAAGGACTGCACTTCCTCAAAGGTATAGGATCTGCCGGGGGTGGACAGGTTCGGGAACACGCGGGACGGCAGGGTGTAGCTCTGGTCGTCGCCGAAGTGAAGCTGGATATATTTGATCTTCAGAAGATAGCACAGATCGATGTACTTGTACACCGTTCTCGCCGGGTGCCAGCCCCGGGCCAGATCCACCATCAGAGCACGGTAATCCTTATCGGGATAGTCCTCGATCGTCACCTTTGGCATATATACCGTATCTCCCCGGGGGGTGAGCAGCTGGAGGGCAGTAACCAGGGCGTAGTTTGCCCCCTCCCTTTCGGAGGCGTACAGACGGATGCCCCCGTCGGTGCAGATTCTGTATCCGTCCGGGCGGATGGATGCATCGTACAGCAGCTCCACGCCGCCCGGCTCGTTTCTCACAGGACAGCCGTGGATCTTCTCAAAGGAGCGGCAGAACGTATTCACGCACATCTGCCACTCGGAACAGTCGGTAAATACGGCACGGGCACAAACCGTATCCCCCTCCTCGCGGATACAGGATTTCACCTCGGGAATTACGGGCAGGATATAGTCGTTCATAAGCGGAATTCCTTCCTCAATACAGAATATTTACGTTTAGTATAGCACGCAGGGAGGGGATTTGCAATAGGAAAAACCGACGAGAAGCCGGGGAAAGAGAAGAAGGCGGGGGACCCCTTTTGCTAAAAGGGGT
>JAZQDY010000063.1:0-5499 GCA_045547015.1 Eubacteriales bacterium
ATATCGGAGGGCGGGGGCTTGCTCCCGCCGCAATTTAGGCCACGGCGGCACCAAGGCACCGCCCTACAAGGGGTATGGGCTTTGCCCGAAGCATTTGTAAAACAAATGCGAAACTGGCGATAAATAAGGAGATTATTCTATGTTCCCGATCAAGTTGGATGGAGCAATTGTTCTGTACTATACCCTACAAGATGATTATGGTTATAGCATTTTTCCAAACGGAGAAATTGCTGATTATTATCGTTACCTTGCGATTTGCAAATACTCCAAAGATGATAAATATTATTTATTTTGTTGCGATGAGGATTATGAAGTAGTAAGCGATACACTATGGGATAGCATTGAAGAATGTATGGCGATTGCTTCACAGTACAAAGATAACATCGTTTGGAATAAAGCATAGTAATCTATCAACCCAAATAAAGATACCCCAACTGACCGTTAAAAAATCTGTCGGGGTATCTTTATTTGTTTACAGTGTAGCAAATTACGTACTACAAGTAGACTTCCTTATGAGAACCGGCCTAATGCGGTCCTTTTTTGATACAACCAGGTTCAGTCCTCTGCACGCTCTGCCAACAGCTCGTGATACTTCTGATAGAAGCTTTCAAAATAATCCCCGTCCAAAGCATCTCTTATTTTCTGCATCAGCTCGTTATAGAAATACAGATTGTGCATACAGGCAAGACGCATACCCAGGGCTTCCTTTGCCTTGATCAGATGGCGGATGTAACTGCGGCTGTGATGCCGGCAGGCGGGGCATCCGCAATTCTCGTCGATGGGGCGATCGTCACGGGCGTATTTCTCGTTCAGCACGTTCATCTTTCCGCGCCACGTAAAGAGATTGCCGTGACGGGCGTTGCGGGACGGCATCACGCAGTCGAAGAAATCCACACCGCGGTGCACCGCTTCCAGAATGTTCTGGGGTGTTCCCACGCCCATAAGATACCGGGGTTTATGGGTAGGCATATACGGTTCCACCGCTTCGATAATGCGGTACATTTCCTCCGCTTCCTCGCCCACGGCAAGGCCGCCGATAGCGTAGCCGTCCAGATCCATTTCGGCGATCTGCTTCATGTGCCTGATACGGAGATCCTCGTAGGTGGATCCCTGATTGATACCGAACAGCATCTGTTTTTGGTTTATTGTGCCGGGCAGGCCGTTCAGCCGATCCAGTTCCGTCTTGCAGCGGAGCAGCCAGCGAACCGTGCGGTCGGTGGATGCTTTCGTGTAGTTATATTCGGCCGGGTTTTCGATACACTCGTCAAAGGCCATGGCGATGGTGGAGCCCAGGTGCGACTGGATCTGCATACTCTCCTCCGGCCCCATAAAGATCCGTTTTCCGTCGATATGGGAGGCAAAGTACACGCCTTCTTCCTTGATACGCCGGAGTGCCGCCAGGGAGAACACCTGAAATCCGCCGCTGTCCGTGAGAGTTGGCCCCGTCCAGCCGGTAAATTTCTGAAGGCCCCCCATTTCCGCCACCAGATTATCCCCGGGCCGGATGTGCAGATGATACGTATTGGAGAGCATCACCTGGCAGTTGATCTCCCGAAGATCCTCGGCGGCAAGACCGCCCTTGATGGCACCGCAGGTGGCCACGTTCATAAACACCGGCGTCTCAATCACGCCGTGGGGCGTTATCAGTCTGCCGCGCCGGGCTGTGCCGTCCGTTTTAATCAGTTCAAACATTGGATATATCTGTCACCCGCATTATACGATACGGGAAAACTGCCTTTCTATCGAATTTTTGCGAAGTTCAAATGCTACAGAACGCCCGTGAGGACAGGTGCGGATCACAGATCCGCCGTCCTCCGGCTTCTGCAGGATACGGTCACAGATCCAGCGGATATTTTCGATACTGTACAGTCTGCCGCCTTTGATGGCTGCCTTACAGGACGCCTGATACAGTTTTTCCTCAAAGAATTCCAGCGACGTGCTTTCCACTGTTCCCACGCCCTCCGCCAGCCTGTCTGCCAGGGTAAGAAGCATGTTCTCTGTGTCGTCCCGATGGATTTCCGTAGGAATTTCCGTAACGGCGACACCGCGTTCCTCTTTTTTAAAACCAAAACCGATGGCTTCTATGTGTGCCCGGTTTTCTTCTAAGGCAAGGATCTGCTCTTCTGTCATCGGCACGCTGATCGGCACAAGCAAAATCTGTCCGTTTTTCGCCCGGCCTCGGAGATGAGCACGCAGTTCGTCAAACAAAATCCTCTCGTGGGCGGCGTGCTTATCGATAAAGATCAGCCGATCCACCATCTGCACAATCACGTATGTATTATACGCCTCGCCAACGATCACGTAATCGGGAATTTCCGACTCTTCTTCCACGGGAGCCGGGGGCACCGCTTCCGCAGGCACGGGCGGAACGGCGGAAACCGCAGGAATTTCCGCCCTCTGTTCTGTCTCCGCCGGCGGCGCATCCTCATCGCTGGGGAGAGGCGGTACAGGCGGAATAAAAACAGGTTCGCGCACCGGCGCTGCCGCAGGCTTCGGCGCCGGCTTAGAAACATCCGCCGCACGCGCCGGCATCTCCGGCAAAGGAATATCCCGGGGCGCCGCGGCTGCCATGCCGGGCGTTTCCATTTTCACCTGAGCACGCACGGCGTTCACCGTATCCCCTTTCGCGTGGGTTGCCGTAAACAGCTTGCGGGCATCCTCCCCGCTGATCCAGAATGATTCTGTCTGCTTCGGTGTTTTTTGCACTTCGGCCGCCGGTTTTGCCGGGACAGCCGCCAAAAACGGATCCGGTGCTTTTTCCGACGCGCGTTTTTCAATACGCAATTCGGGCCGCAGAGGGATATTCTCCAGCGGACTCATCACCGCGTAATACACTGCATCGAAAATCAACTTTTCGTTGGAGAATTTGACCTCCAGCTTCGCCGGATGGACATTCACGTCCACAGCGGCCGGATTCAGTTCAATATTCAATACGCATACCGGAAATTTCTCCTGGGGAATGCGCGTTACGTACGCCTGCTCCAACGCCGCCGTTGCTGTACGGCTTTTGATATAGCGTCCGTTAATAAAAAAGTTTTCCTGATTCCGGTTGGAACGGACGAGAGACGGGTCGGAGACGAAGCCCGTGACACGGATACCGCCGTCCGTACGGTCCACAGGCAGAAGGCGTGCCGCCGTTTCCCTGCCGTACAAAGCGTAGATAGTATTTTTCAGATTTCCGTCGCCGGCAGTCATGAATTTCACTTCGCCGTCCGCGATGTACTTGATGGAAATCTCCGGCGAGGACAGGGCAATCTTCTCCACCACACCGGATACCGCTACCGTTTCCGTGGAATCTTTTTTGAGAAATTTCCGCCGGGCAGGCACGTTGAAAAACAGCTCCTCCACGATCACCGTGGTGCCGGGTGCACATCCGGTTTCCGTAACGCTCACCACACTGCCGCCGTCGCATTCCATGAGTGCGCCGAACTCGGCGTCGTGGGTTTTGGAAAAATTCGCACCTTCGCTACGGAGGAAATGGCTGCCAACGCTTCCCCGCGGAAGCCCAGAGTGGCAATGCCGTCCAGATCCCCCGCCGTGCGAATTTTACTGGTGGCGTGGCGGAGAACCGCTACGGGCAGTTCATCCGGTTCCATGCCGCATCCGTCGTCGGACACGCGCATAAAGGAAATACCGCCGTTCTGAATCTCAACCGTCACGGAGGTCGCACCGGCGTCGATGGCGTTTTCCATCAGTTCTTTGATTACGGAAGCAGGGCGGTCTACCACCTCGCCGGCCGCAATCAGATTCGCCACGTCAAAGCTCAAAACCTGAATCTTTCCCATTGCGTCCTCCTTTATCTGTCAGTGTTATAATAGTTTTTTCCACTCGTAGAGCAGATTCATCGCCTCGATGGGCGTGAGCGTGTTAATATCCAGTTTACCGAGAGCCGCTTTGATCTCCTCGGCGGCTCTGTCCGCAAAGGTAAGATTCATGCTTTCCAGCGTAGACGTCTCCTCCCGGGATACGGGCTTCTCCCGTTTCCCCTCCGACTCCAGCTCCTTCAGGATCTCCTTGGCACGGCGTGTCACCTCATCCGGGACACCGGCAAGACGTGCCACCTCAATACCGTAGCTGTCGTCCGTGGGGCCGCGCACGATCTTGCGGAGGAAGATAATATCCGCTCCACGCTTTTTGGCGGCGATATTGTAGTTCACAATACCGTCCATTTCCTCTTCCATAGAGGTCAGCTCGTGATAATGAGTGGCAAACATGGTCTTTGCCCCGATCTTTTTCCCGTTCGTAAACTCTGCCACAGCACGGGCAATGCTCATGCCGTCGTAGGTGCTGGTTCCCCGTCCGATCTCGTCGTAAATAATGAAGCTGCGGCGGGTTGCATGGGCAAGGATATACGCTACCTCACGCATTTCCAGCATAAAGGTAGACTGACCGGAGGCAAGATCGTCCGATGCGCCCACCCGGGTGAACAGCCGATCCACAACGCCGATACGGGCAGAACGCGCCGGCACGAAGGAGCCAATCTGTGCCATAAGGATAATCAGTGCCGTCTGCCGCATATAGGTGGATTTACCCGCCATATTGGGTCCGGTAATCAGCATGAGCCTGCTCGAACCGCAATCCAGATACGCATCGTTGGGAACGAAGTAGGAATCCCGCACAAACCGCTCCACCACCGGGTGCCGTCCGTCTTTAATATCAATTACGTCGCTGTAATCCACCTCGGGGCAAACGTAATTATTCTCCGCCGCGCATACGGCAAGCGAGGTATACACGTCGATCCGTGCCAAGGCAGATGCGGCCGCACGGATTCTGTCCGCAGACTTCCCCACCTCTTCCCGGAGGCGGACGAACAGCTCGTACTCCAGATTCTGTACTTTATCCGCCGCACCCAGAATGGTGGCTTCCGTGTCCTTCAGCTCGTCGGTTATGTATCTTTCGGCATTTGCCAGAGTCTGTTTGCGGATATAATTCTCCGGCACCAGGTTCTGGAACGATTTGGTCACCTCGATATAATACCCGAATACCCGGTTATAACTGATGCGGAGATTCTTGATGCCGGTTTTCTCCCGTTCTTCCGCTTCTACCCGGGCAATCCAGCCTTTGCCGTCCGCCATGATTTCACGAAGTTCGTCTACGTTCCGGCTGTATCCGTCCCGGATCATACCGCCTTCTCTGACGGAGAACGGCGGCTCATCCACGATAGCGGCGTCGATCATTTCGCGGATATCGGTAAGCTCGTCCATGGCCGCCGCAATAGCGGAAAGCTCCTCGGACTGCGCTTTTGCCAGGAGCAGTGCCTTGATCTCCGGCAGCGTACGGATGCTCTGAGAGATGGCTCTGAGATCCCGGGCGCCAGCCGTCCCGATACTGATACGGGTAATCAGACGTTCCAGATCCAGGAGGTCTTTGAGGAGGGATATGAGATCCTCCCGCATCATGAAATCGCCGTACAACTCCGTCACGGCACCCTGACGGCGCATAATCTGACCCACATTGGTAAGAGGATGCTCAATAAACTGGCGGAGAAGCCGGGCGCCC
>JAZQDY010000064.1:0-3554 GCA_045547015.1 Eubacteriales bacterium
CCTACAAACAGATCGAACAATACCTGCAAACGGTACGTAGGCGGAAATCGACCGATACCGCTGCCCCCTGCCGATTGTGCAACAGGCGAACGCCTCCCTTCCCCCTCACCAAATACAGTCTGTGCGTAATTTCCGCGCACAGACTGTATCCCAATTTTGATATAAAGGTTTTCGGGAGGGGGTACGGGGGAGCCCCTTTTGCAAAAGGGGTTCCCCCGGCGTATCCCTGTTTTTTTCCACTTTTTTCAAAATTCCTCTTGCATTCTTTCCCATTTTTTGCTATAATTTTTACATTAATTTCTATATATTTAACATTTAATGGAATAAAAGAGGCGATCATTTACGGAAGAGGTTTCCATCAATATGCCCGCGTATATGCGGGATTTTCGCTGCAAATGCGGGGACTGCCGCACGGTTTGCTGTCACGGCTGGCGCATCCGGCTGACGGAAGCGGAATACGAGCGGATCACGTCCCTGTCCGCATCCCCTGCCCTATCTGCCCGTATCCGGCAGAGCTTTACGCTGTTTGATCCCCCCGAACCGGATGCATACGCCTATATCGCCCACGGGGCAGACGGCAAATGCCCCATGCTGGATAAGGACGGATTGTGCGCACTCCAGAACGAGTGCGGGGCCAAGGTACAGCCGGCGGTGTGCCGGCTTTATCCCCGGTCAGTGCGGGCGGGCGATCCCACGGAGATCGTCTGCGCGGACAGCTGTGAGGCCACGGTGGAGATGCTGATGGCGGCGGAGACGCCCCTTTCCTTTGTGACGGTTACGGGCGAGATTACGGGCAGTGTGCCGCCGTTCCCCCCGGTGCATGAAGAGGAGATGGCAAAACGGCAGGCGTGCATTGCCGCTTTGCAGGCGCCCGGCGCGCCCGTCCCCCATCGGATCGGGCAGATCGGCGCGGTGCTTGGCGTGCCGGCAAAGCCGGAAACTGCGGCAGATTTTCTCACCCGGGCCCGGGCGATTCTTCTGGCATACGGCAAAGAGGGCAGTATCGCCCACCTTGCCCCGGCGGCGTTGTCCGCGTTTTCGCTGAACGAATCGGTGACGGAGGAATCGGCGGCCCTGTGGGACGAAGCAAACGCGCGGGTGCGGGCACGCTTCCCTCTGTGGGAGCAGTGGATGGAGAATCTTTTGGTGAATCATTTGTTTTTTCTGCGGTTTCCTCAGCGGGAGCTGCCGGCGGCGGCGGCGTTTTCCGCGCTCCGGAGCGCGTACGCGCTTTTGTCCGTGCTGACGGTGAGCCATGCGGATGCCATCGGCACAAAGGAGGCGTTCGCGGACGCGGCGGCGGCGGCGTTCCGCCGGATCGAGCACAGCAGTTTTTACGAGACGGCGGCGAGGGTAACGGGAGACGCAGCTGTGGGGCTTCCGCCCCACACCCCGGCTGGGGGTCATTGACCCCCAACCCCCCGTTCTGGGGGAAGAATACGCAGGGATTCGGGGGTTTTTGACCCCCGATAGTTTTTTTGTGCCGGGGAGAAAGGGGGCAAAGCCCCCCCTGACGGGCACGTGAACGGTCAAATCCCTGCGTAATTCTCAAAAACCTATTGCCTTTTTCACTTTATTGCGTTATAATAGTAAAAAGGAAGTAAGGGATGTGATAACGGTGCTGGATGCAGTTCTCTTTGATCTGGACGGAACGCTGGCGGACACGATGCCCAATCTGGTGTTCTGCGTGAACAGCATGCGCGCCCGGTTTGATCTCCCTCCCTTTGACGCGGACACGGTGCAGTCTCTGGTGGGCGTGGGCGAGCGGGATTTCGTTCGCGGTGCGCTGACGGAGGCGGTGGTATCGGCCCGAGGGGAAGCCTTCTTTGAGGAAGCCTATCTGTTTTACGAATCGTTCTATGCAGAGCACGGCTGTGATCTGGTGGTGCCGTATGCGGGCATGACCGCGGCGTTGGACGTGCTCCGCGCCCGCCAGCTTCGCCTCGGCATCGTGACCAACAAGGCGCAGATCTTCGCGGAGAGGATGGCGGAGGCATTATTCCCCGGCCGTTTCTGCGCGGTGGTTGGTGTGGGCACGTATCCGCCCAAGCCGGATCCCGCCCCTGCGGTGGCGGCGGCGCGGATGCTGGGCGTACAGCCTGCCCGGTGCGCTTTCGTGGGCGATTCGGAATTTGATATGATGACGGCGCAAAACGCCGGCATGATCGGCATCGGCGCCGGCTGGGGATACCGCCCGGCCATGATTCTGAAGGAATACGGCGCGGCGGCCATTGCAGAGTGCCCCGACGATCTGCCCGATCTGATCGGTCTGTGCGAGAAGGGGTTATTACTGTAAGGGGACGGCATGGGGCGCTTCTCGCTGAGGCTCGGTCACGCTCGCGTTCTCACACCACACCGTGGTGTCATTCATTACCCTCGCGCCGCTTCGCTACCCCATACCCCGGCGGGGGACTCGCCCCCCGCACCCCCAACCAGAAAAATGGCGTGCCATTTTTCAGGGGTCCCTGCGGTGGTTCCTGCCCCTAAATAACGAAAAGCACGCCCCACAGAAAAGCCGAACAAAATGCCGGAAATCCGGCTTGTTAATAAAAAATTTTTTTACCATAGGAGATTTACAAATGGTACCTTTCAAAGTTGATCTTACCAAAGAAGTAGCGGTTGTAACCGGCGCAGGCGGCGTTCTGTGCTCCGGTTTTGCAAAAGCCCTGGCGGAATGCGGCGCAAAGGTAGCCGTATGCGATCTGCGTGCGGAGGCTGCTCAGAAGGTAGCGGATGAAATCAACGCTGCCGGCGGCACGGCTGCCGCTTTCGAGATGAACGTTCTGAAGAAGGACTCCATCGTAGAGGCACAGGCACAGATTCACGAGAAGTTCGGCGCTGTGACCATCCTGCTCAACGGCGCAGGCGGCAACAACCCCAAGGGAACCACCGACCGGGAATACTGCACCCCCGAGGATATCGCCGAGCTGGAGAAGAACGGCACCATCGAGGGCGTAAAGACCTTCTTTGATCTGGATCCCGACGGCATTTCCTTCGTATTCAATCTGAACTTCCTGGGTACGCTGCTGCCCACGCAGGTATTCGCCCGCGAGATGGCAAAGACCGGCGGCACCATCATCAACGTGTCCTCCATGAACGCGTTCTGCCCCCTGACCAAGATCCCCGCTTATTCCGGCGCGAAGGCTGCCGTTTCCAACTTCACCCAGTGGCTGGCTGTGCACTTCGCTCCCGTGGGCATCCGCGTAAACGCCATCGCTCCCGGCTTCTTCTGCACCGATCAGAACCGCGCCCTCCTCTTCAATGCTGACGGCAGCCTCTCTGCCCGTTCCGCAAAGATTCTGAACAATACTCCCATGAACCGCTTCGGCGAAGTGGACGATCTTACCGGTACCCTGCTCTGGCTGGCCGATAAGAATGCTTCCGCTTTCGTTACCGGCGTGGTCGTTCCCGTTGACGGCGGCTTTGCTGCTTATTCGGGCGTGTAATTAAATAGAAATAGCGGGGGAGGGGCTTTTGCAAAAGCCCCTCCCCCGAACCCCCTCCGCAAAACCTTTTATACTGAATACAGATACAGTCTGTGCGCCTGGATGACG
>JAZQDY010000065.1:0-21815 GCA_045547015.1 Eubacteriales bacterium
TTTTTTTTTTTTTATCGAAAGCAATGAACCACTATCATTTTATAAGATACAAATCTCAAAATCTGCGCCGCATAAACCAAAGAAAAAGGCGTTGGAGCCAAATCGCTCCAACGCCAAAATTATTCATGTGGTCACTGACTATGGTCAAACATGTGGTCAAGCTTTTCCGCTATTGCGACGTTCAGCAGAGAACACCACAGTTACCGCCATAATTTCCCCCAAAAAAGCAAAAAAATAAAGCCGAAAACGATTGTTTTCGGCTTTATTTGGTCTGAGTGACTGGACTTGAACCAGCGGCCTCTACCACCCCAAGGTAGCGCGCTACCAACTGCGCCACACCCAGATCTTTCGAACGGCAATATTATATCACACTTTTCTATGGGAGTCAATACTAATTTTTATTTTTTTAAAAGTTTTTTCCGGCGCACATATTCCTGCTGTGCGATGGAAATACTGTCTTGTGAAATCGTTTCGGTTTCAAATCTGAAGTATCGGAGTACACCGCTATGGAAAACAAAACTGCAAACTACTGTATCGCATGCACCGTTACAAAGTGTCAGAACCACGTTAAGACCGCAAATTACTGCGCGCTGGATAAGATTCAGGTTGGTACGCACGAGAGCAACCCTACCGTATGTCAGTGTGTTGACTGCGAATCCTTTGTTGCCGACAAGCAGGAGTGTTCCACCTGCAAGGGCTGATCGGGAAGTAAAAACAGGATGCCGCTTTCTCTTTGCGGCATCCACTTTACTTATATGTGGGAAAGAGTGAAAGAAAGCGAACGTTTTCCCGTTTGGCAATAAAGGCACGGTCATGCAGATATACAAGCGTACCATCCGGCACAGTGAAGCGAACCTTATAGGAATACAAGGCCTGGTGCTGCCAGCCGAGAGAGCGGTCCTGGCGATTAACACCGTATTTCCCCTCACCCAAAAGCGGGTGGCCGATGGACGCCATGTGGGCACGGATCTGATGGGTTCTACCGGTAAACAGACGGACTTCCAACAAGGAAAGATCCTGTTCTTTGTTCACCGCCAAAACCCGATAGCCGGTGATAATTTCCTTCGCGCCCTGTCTTGGCTTATCGTAAACGGTAACCGTCTTCGTTTTGGTATTTTTAAACAGATAGCCGGAGAGCGTATCTTCGTGTTTCGGCATCGTGCCGTGGACGGCACAAAGGTATGTTTTATGGACGTTTCCGTCTCGGATCAGTTCATTCATGGAACGAAGCGATTCCGCATTTTTTGCGGCAATAACAATACCGCCCGTATTCCGGTCAATGCGGTTACAAAGAGCCGGCGCAAAAGACAGCTCCGCCTTCGGATCGTATTCTCCCTTCTGATACAGGTATGCCTGAATTTGAAAAATCAGCGTTTCCCTCTCAGGAATTTCACGTGCAGATGCTTCATCTTTATCTCCCGTATGCGCCAGTACACCGGGGCGCTTATCACACAGAAGGATGTTTTCGTCCTCATACAGGATATCCAGCTTCACCTTCACGCGGGAAAGCTCGTCAGTTCCTGCACTTTCCCCGAAAAACTCGTCGGGAATATACATCTCCACCAAATCGCCCAGCGCCAGCATTTGTTTCTGCTCGGCACGTTTTCCGTTCACCTTGATGCGCTTAGTGCGGATATACTTATACATAAGGGACGTGGGCAGACCCCGGACGGATTTGGTTACAAACTTGTCCAGACGCTGCCCACAGTCGTTTTTTCCAATTTGAAACTGACGCATTTATTTCGTACCGAACAAACGGTCGCCTGCATCACCGAGACCGGGAATGATGTATGCGTGATCGTTCAGTTTTTCATCCAGAGCAGCGGTATAAATATCAACATCCGGATGATCTGCCTGCACCTTGGCAACGCCTTCAGGAGCGGCAACAAGGCACATAAGGCGAATGGATTTTGCTCCTTTGGCCTTAATCATGGCAATTGCATCGGAGGCGGAGCCGCCGGTGGCCAGCATGGGATCACACAGGATCACCGTACGCTTCTCGATATCGAAAGGAAGCTTATTATAATATTCAACAGGCATATGGGTGTCCGGATCGCGGTAAAGCCCGATATGTCCCACTTTGGCAGCGGGAATCAGACTGATAAGTCCGTCCACCATGCCGAGACCAGCGCGGAGAATCGGTACGATTGCCACCTTTTTGCCGCGGATACGCTTGGCAGTCATGGTCTGGATGGGCGTTTCGATCTGAACATCCTCCAGGGGAAAATCACGGGTAAGTTCATATCCCATCAGCATGGAAATCTCATTGAGCAGTTCACGGAAATCCTTACTGCCCGTTCTTTTGTCACGCATAATGGTCAGTTTGTGGGTAATCAGCGGATGGTCTACGATGTGCAGCTGGCTCATGTTCATCACTCAGTTTCCCGCTTTGGCGGAAAACTCCTTTCTTTGATTTACATCCTCTACCGTTATTATACTACCGTTATTCCCTTTTTTCAAGTGAAATCCGCATTTTATCCGCAAATTCTATGCAGATTTTTCTCCCGACTTTACTTTTTCCATCACATGTGATACAATATAAAGCAGAACAGGATAAACTGGAGAAAAAAATGGAAGAAAACAATCAGCTGCGGGCAGCGATCCTTACACTTGGCTGCCGCGTAAATCAATACGAATCGGATGCTATTGCGGGCATACTGGAAAAAGACGGTTTCCGCATTGTGCCTTTCGGTGATCCGTGCGATGCGGTTATTGTGAACACGTGTACCGTTACGGCAGAAAGCGACCGGAAATCCCGTCAGCACATACGACGCGCGGTCATCGCGGCAGATCATGCGCCGGTTATCGTAACGGGATGCTTTGCGCAGATTGCCCCGGATGAAGTCCGGAAAATCCCCGGAGTTACAGCCGTAGTGGGCAACGGAGAAAAATCCCGCATTCCCTCTCTCGTGCGGACGCTCGTCAACAGTATGGAAAAGGAAACTGTCGTTCTCGTTTCAGATATCACCGAGGCCGGCTACGATCCACTGACACTGCCTGCGCCGCGCCGTGCACGTGCGTTTATAAAGATTGAAGACGGATGCGAAAATCGGTGTGCCTACTGCATTATTCCAGCCGCTCGCGGAAAAATCCGTTCCAAAAAACCAGAGGATGTGCTTACGGAAGCCGCCGCACTTGCTGAAGTGGGCTGTCAGGAGATTATCCTCACCGGCATTGAAACTGGCGCCTACGGGCGGGATTCGGGCGGTGCGTTTTCTCTTGCCACTCTTCTTCCTTCCCTTTCTGCCATTCCGGGGATCCGCCGCATAGCACTGGGTTCGCTTGATCCGTCCCTTATGCGGGATGCATTTCTTGAAGCCATCGCGCCATTACCTGAAATACTGCCGCATTTTCATCTTTCCCTGCAATCAGGTGCCTCCGGCGTGTTGAAAAGAATGCGACGTCCCTATAATGCGGAACAAGCCATGGAGCGGATCCGCGCACTCCGGTGTGCACTCCCGGAGGTGATGCTTACCGCAGACGTAATCGTCGGGTTTCCCGGGGAAACGGAGGAAGAATTCAGCGAAACGGTTGCATTCTGCAAGGAAGCTCGGTTTCTGCACCTGCATATTTTCCCCTATTCTGTCCGGAAAGATACGGAGGCCGCCACTATGCTGGGACAACTGCCGGATGCTGTAAAGAAAGAACGTGCTGCCGCTCTTGCAGCGGTTCAGAAAGAAATCAAGATGGACATCCTGCAAAAATATGTAAAAGCACATGAAGAAACTCCTGTTTCCCTGCTGATCGAAGAAATCAAGCACGGGATGGCAGTCGGACACTCGGAGCATTTCTGTGAAATCCGTGTACCGAAATCCTGCGGAAATGCAGGAGATATCGTCCCCATCCGTCTCACGGAAACGGATGGAGAGGTATGCTTCGGCATATCAGCGCAGTAAATTACAGAAAAGCATCGGAATCGTATCTTCCGATGCTTTTCTGTAATTTTTCACACGCATACCTGCAT
Organism: Eubacteriales bacterium; assembly: GCA_045547015.1. Taxonomy (GTDB): domain Bacteria; phylum Bacillota; class Clostridia; order Oscillospirales; family CAG-272; genus SIG701. Next base: position 3,965 of record JAZQDY010000065.1, read on the forward strand.
ATGCTAATACCGGTGCGTTTTTTGCCACCATCTGTCTGCATGCGAAAATCCATCACGCATCTCCAGAATTTTAGGGGTACACAATTCCCCGCGGAGCGCTTATAATGTACTGTAGCGATCAATTGATATGAAAGGATTCGCCGCTTAAGCGGCAACTGTACGTTATGGAACTCATACTGATCAGTGCCAGCAAACTGAAGGTCATGCTTTCCCCGGAAGATATGCGGCGGTACGACATTTCCTGCGATACGATCGACAAGGACAGTGCCGTCTCCCGGCGTGCCTTCTGGAATATACTGGACGAGGCAAAACAGCAAACCGGCTTTGACCCGGCCGGCAGTAAAATATTTGTGCAAATGTATCCCTCCCGCAGCGGGGGCTGTGAATTATTTGTTACACGGCTCAGCGGAGAAAAAAACAGCAGTATGCCCGGCAGAACTGAATCGGCCGTACTGGCCGAATCGGTTATGTCACCTCCCGCAAAAAGAAATCCGCTTCTTGGCAACGAAGAGCAATCCATCTATGTGTTCACTTCCCTGTCTGATTTACTTTCCGGCTGCCGAAGGCTGTCCGAGCAAAAGAGTCCGCCTGCAGCACGTGCCTATGCAGATGAAGAAAGAACGCACTACTACCTGGTGCTTTCCGCTGACACCCCCGTTTTATCGGAATACAATGGCGAACGGTGCCGACCACGCAAATTTGCCTACATAGAAGAACACTGCCGTCTGTTCTGTAAGGATGCAGTCAATCTGTTGGCACCGTTCGCATAAGCATACAGAGACACCGCTGAGATCTGCGGTGTCTCTTTTACTGATCTCGCCCTTTTCTTGACAAAGAACAATCTTTTTTGTATAATAAATCCAGTCAGTCAACAACTCAACAGCATACGGAGTAAAAGTATGACGTTCAAAAACACAACCCTCTGTTACATAGAAAAAGACGGTACGTATCTCATGCTTCACCGCACCAAGAAAATCAACGACGAAAATCACGATAAGTGGATCGGCATAGGCGGAAAATTCGAAATGGGAGAATCGCCGGAGGACTGTCTTCTCCGTGAGGTAAAAGAAGAAACAGGGCTGTCCCTGCACAGTTTTCGCTATCGGGGTATCGTAACCTTCGTATCGGATGCCGTGCCGGGAACGGAATATATGCATCTGTTCACGGCGGACAAGTTTTCGGGCGAAATCAAGGAATGTGACGAGGGAGATCTTCAGTGGCTCCCGAAGGACAAGCTTTTGCAGCTGCCCATGTGGGAAGGCGATAAAATCTTTCTTTCCCTGCTGCAGACGGACGAGCCCTTTTTCTCATTGAAACTGGTGTACCGCGGGGAAACGCTCACCAGTGCATGGCTGAACGGGAGGAAAATACAGTGAAACAGGAAAAGAAACGCAAAAACAAAATCACCGCCTGTGAATCCTGCGTGTACTACGATTACAACGAAGAAGACGATTTGTATGAGTGCACCGTAAATCTGGATGAGGACGAATTTCTTCGCTTTATGACAGCACGGACAGATGGCTGCCCATACTACAAATTCTATGACGAATACAAAAGCGTGCAGAAACAGAATTGATATTCAAACGAGAAGAAAAATATAAATTTCTGCAAAAAAACGTTCACAATTTTCGCGTTTCCTCTTGTAATTTATCGAATAATTGTGTATAATGGTCTAAACTATTTTTTTACAAAAGCGGAGGCTGTTTTATGGAGCTTTTGGAGAGCCGCATCCAGAAAGACGGAAAAGTCGGAGCGGGCAACGTATTGAAGGTGGACAGTTTTCTAAATCATCAGATCGACGTGCCGTTCCTTTCCTTACTCGGCGAGGAGTTTTACCGTCTTTATAAAGATGCCGGCATTACAAAGATCCTTACGATTGAGGCCTCCGGTATCGGTGTTGCCTGTCTTACCGCTGTCCATTTCGGCGTACCGGTGGTTTTTGCAAAGAAAACCATGACAAACAATATTTATGCTGATGTTTATACTTCCTCCGTATTTTCGTATACGCATCAGAGAAATTATGACATTGTCGTATCAAAGCAATTTCTCTCCCCCGGTGATCGGGTCCTGATTATCGATGATTTCCTTGCCAAGGGCAGTGCTCTCCTTGCCCTTATCTCCCTTATCAAGGATGCCGGTGCTGAAACGGTTGGGGCGGGCATCGTAATCGAAAAAGCATATCAGAATGGCGGTCAGATGGTGCGGAATATGGGCATACGCGTGGAATCCCTTGCACGGATCGCTTCCATGTCAGAGGATAACGGTATTGAATTCTGCTGATTTTCCCCAGTCGGTTCACAAAGTTTTGTAAAAGCTATAGCTTTTATGAATAAAAAAATTACACAAGGAGAAACAACAATGCTTAGAAAAACCCTGTCCCTGCTGCTTGCAGTTCTCATGGTTGCAGCTCTTTCTGTAGCTATGGTTTCCTGCAACAAAGCCGATGCAGACTTTAAGATCGGCGTCATCCTTCTTCACGACGAAGCATCCACCTACGATCTGAACTTCATCGAAGCCGTTGACCGTGCGAAAGCTGAACTCGGTCTGGCCGACGATCAGGTTGTTCTCATGAGAAACGTCCCGGAATCCAACGCTGTTTACGAGGCAGCTGCAGACCTGGTTGACCAGGGCTGCGACATCATCTTTGCTGACAGCTTCGGTCACGAGACGTACCTTCTGAAGGCTGCCAAGGAATTCACCGACGTTGAATTCTGCCACGCAACCGGTACGATGGCTCACACCGAAAAGCTCGCTAACTTCCACAACGCTTTCGCTTCTATCTACGAAGGCAGATATCTCGCAGGCGTTGCCGCAGGTCTGAAGCTGAACGAAATGATCGAAGCCGGCAAGATCACCGCTGACAAGGCCAAGATGGGCTACGTCGGTGCATTCACTTATGCAGAAGTTATCTCCGGCTACACCTCTTTCTACCTGGGCGCCAAGTCTGTATGCCCGTCCGTAACGATGGAAGTACAGTTCACCGGCAGCTGGTATGACGAGATCAAGGAAAAGGATGCTGCTACTGCTCTCATCAACAACGGTTGTGTTCTCATCAGCCAGCACGCTGACTCCATGGGCGCTCCTTCCGTTTGCGAAGAGAAGAACGTTCCTAACGTATCTTACAATGGCAGCACCGTTGCTTCCTGCCCCAACACCTTTATCGTATCCTCCAAGATCGACTGGACTCCCTACTTTACCTACATCTGCAAGCAGGTAATGGACGGTAAGGCAATCGATACCGACTGGACCGGCACTATCGCTACCGGCTCCGTTGTTCTCGCTGAGGTTAACACCAAGGCTGCAGCTGCTGGCACCGCTGAGAAACTGGACGCTGTAAAGGCTGATCTGGTTGCCGGCAAGGTTAAGGTATTTGATACCGCTACGTTCACCGTTGGCGGCAAGGCACTGGACTCCTACATGGCAGACGTTGATACCGATGCTGCTTACGAGAAGGACACCGAGGCTGTTGCTGACGGTTACTTCCACGAATCTGAATACCGCAGTGCTCCTTACTTCGATATTCAGATCGACGGCATCACCCTTCTGAACACCAACTTCGGCTGATATTGCTTCAACCGCACCGAACGACAGGCGGAGCTTTTGCTCCGCTTGTCTCGGTTTTGCAGTCTTTCATCAATATCCCGGCTGCGGCCGGGATGTTCATCAAAGGCTGGAAATAACAATTTTCTGGGAGGAACTTCATGAACGAACGGGTTGCTTTGGAGCTGAAACAAGTCTCCAAGTACTTTGGCAGTCTGGCAGCAAACAAAAACGTGGATCTGTCTGTATACAGGGGAGAGATTCTCGCGATCCTCGGCGAAAACGGATGCGGAAAGACCACCCTTATGAATATGATCGCCGGCATCTACTATCCCGACCACGGCTCCATTTATGTGGACGGAGAGGAGGCTGTTATCCGTTCTCCCAAAGATGCTTTCAGATACGGAATCGGCATGATCCATCAGCACTTCAAACTGGTTGATCTCTTCACCGCCGCTGAAAATATCGTGCTGGGCACCAAAAGCGAGAAGCATTACAGCACAAGGGAGGTCAACCGCCGTGTGCAGGAAATCGCCGACAAATACGGATTCAGTGTTGACCCGAAAAAGAAAATCTACGAAATGTCCGTCTCCGAAAAACAGACGGTGGAGATTCTCAAGGTGCTTTACCGCGGTGCGGATATTCTGATTCTGGACGAGCCGTCAGCTGTGCTCACCCCTCAGGAGACAGACCGCCTTTTCGAAATTCTCCGCCGTATGCGCGAAGACGGTAAGTCTATTCTTATCATCACGCACAAGCTGCATGAGGTTATGTCCATCTCTGACCGGGTAGCCGTTCTCCGCAAGGGTGAACACATCGCCACTGTTGATACCGCCTCTACCTCTCCGGCAGAGCTTACAGAAATGATGGTGGGCAAAAAGGTTGAATTGAACATTGCCCGTCCCGAGCCGAAAAATGTGACTGACCGTCTTGAAGTAAAAGGCTTGTCTGTCACCAATGCCGACGGAATCAAAGTGCTGGATGATATATCTTTTACCGCCTGCTCCGGAGAAATCCTGGGTATTGCCGGCATCGCAGGCAGCGGCCAAAAAGAACTTTTGGAATCCATTGCCGGACTTTGCCATAACGTGAACGGCGAGATTATATACCACAATCCAAAAACCGGCACTGCGGAAAGTCTCCGTGATAAAGATCCGGTGCAGATTCGTGAACTGGGTGTTCGCCTTTCCTTCGTACCGGAGGATCGCCTGGGCATGGGCCTCGTGGGCAACATGGATATCATCGACAACATGATGCTTCGTTCTTACCGGAAGGGTCATTCCCTGTTTGTAGACCGCAAAAAGCCGAAGGATCTTGCCAATCGGATCGTAAAAGAGCTGGAGGTGGCCACCCCCAGCACCCACACGCCCGTCCGGCGTCTTTCCGGCGGCAACGTACAAAAGGTGCTTGTTGGTCGTGAAATCGCTGCTTCCCCCACTGTTCTGATGGCTGCCTATCCCGTGCGCGGTCTGGATATCAACTCCTCCTACACTATCTACGGTCTGCTCACCAAGCAGAAGGAAAATGGCGTTGCTGTAGTCTTTGTAGGCGAGGATCTGGACGTTCTGGTGGAAATCTGCGACCGGATCCTGGTACTCTGCGCCGGTAAGATCACCGGCATTCTGGACGGACGTAACACAACGAAGGAAGAAATCGGTCTTCTGATGACAAAAACAGAAGTAAAGGAGGATTCTGCCAATGCAATCGGTTAACAAACACGTCGGTGAGCCGCTCTTTCACATTGTGAAACGGGATGCGCTGCCCCTTTGGAAATCCTCACTGATTCGGATCTCTGCCGTTGTGGCAGCTCTGCTCTTCTGTGCGCTGCTCTCCATGCTGATGATCCATGCCAATCCGTTTGAATTTATCGAGACAATGTTCGACGGCTCTTTCGGCTCTTCCCGCCGTCTTTGGAAATTTGCCAAGGATGCCGCCGTTCTTCTCTGCATCTCTCTGGCAATCACGCCGGCGTTCCGCATGCGTTTCTGGAATATCGGTGCAGAGGGTCAGACGCTGATCGGTGCCCTCTCCGCCGTGGCTGTCATGATCTATCTGGGTGACAAGGTATCGAACGGCGTTTTGCTGGTGCTCATGTTTATCGCTTCTGTCACAGTCGGTGCCGTATGGGGCTGCATTCCTGCCATTTTCAAGGCAAAGTGGAACACAAACGAAACTTTGTTCACGCTTATGATGAATTATGTGGCAACCGGTCTTGTAGCTTACTTTCTGCTCCTCTGGACACCCAGCGGTTCCAGCGTGCTGGGCGAACTCAAGGTTGGTCACCTGCCCACCCTGGGACATGACTATCTTCTTCTGATTATGGCAGTCCTGGTACTTACCGTAGCAACCTATATTTATCTGCAGTATACCAAACAGGGATACGAAATCTCTGTTGTAGGTGAAAGCGAAAATACAGCCCGCTACATCGGTATTAATGTAAACAAGGTCATCATCCGTACAATGCTGATTTCCGGTGCCATCTGCGGCGTAGCCGGTTTCCTTATCGTAGGTGCACTGGATCACTCCATTGCAGAAACAACCGTGGGCGGCATGGGCTTTACTGCCATCATGGTTTCCTGGATGGCAAAGTTCAATCCTCTTATGATGATTGTTACCTCATCCTTTGTGATCTTTCTCCAGCAGGGTGCCTCGCAGATTACTACCAATTTCAATATCGACTCCGCCTTCCCCTCAATGGTTGTCGGTATTGCCCTCTTCTTCGTCATCGGCTGTGAGTTCTTCATCGGATACAAACTGAAATTCAGAAACACCAACAGTAAAGGAGGCAAGTCGTAATGGAACAGTTTTTCTCTTCTTTTCTTGACTACGTTCTGACTGCCTTTTCTCTTGGTATGACGTTTTTGTACGGATGCACCGGTGAGATCCTCACAGAAAAAGCGGGACACCTGAACCTGGGTATCCCCGGCATCATGTGCATCGGCGGTGCCTGCGGGTGTCTTTCTCTGAAACTGATGAGCGGCAGCAGCATTCCCCCCGTGCTTCTTGTAACAATCGCTATCCTGTCCTCCTTTGCAGGCGGCATGGCCATGGGCGTCATTTACAGTTTTCTGACCGTTACGCTGAAAGCAAATCAGAACGTAACCGGTCTCGCTATGACAACCTTCGGTGTGGGCACGACCAAATTCATTATGTCCGGCATGTCCTCTGCCAAGGAAGCAACCCAGTCCTATCTTTACGCGCTGAAGTATTTCCGCTATCCTTTCGCGGAAAATACCTCCGGACTGAACTACAATGGCATCATGGTGTTCCTGGCTATCTTCATCGCGCTTCTTGCCGCCTATGTACTGAACCGCACGCGCGCCGGACTGCATCTCCGTGCTGTGGGAGAAAACCCTGCCACAGCCGATGCGGTTGGCATCAACGTAACAGCGTACAAGTATGTGGCCACCTGCATCGGAAGCGGCATCGCCGCATTGGGCGGTCTGTTCTACATCATGGGCTGGTCCGGCTCCTGCGATGCTTATAAAAGCATCGAAAAACTTGGCTGGCTGTCCGTAGCACTTGTTATCTTCACGCTTTGGCGTCCCCACATCAGCATCATCGGCTCTGCCCTTTTCGGACTTCTGTATCTGGCGGGCAACCGTATTCCTACACTACTCGGCATCCAGTTTGATATGAGTGTCACAAAACTGCTGGAAATTCTCCCCTACGCAGTAACCACCATTGTTCTCATTATTACGAGCGTCAGCAAAAAGCGGGAAAATCAACCGCCTGCCGCACTTGGACTTCCCTACTTCCGGGAAGAAAGATAAAAGTACAAAACAGCCGGTCTCCAACTGGGAGCCGGCTGTTTTTTTCTGTTAATTGCTCAGCGCAGATCAGCTTCCGCCGTACCATCTTCACGATACACGATACGGTCACCAGAAGAATTGAGAGAATCCACATAAGAAAGATAGGCCTCTTTACTCGGGAACAGCGGCTTAAATTCAGCCACGATCTTCTTCGCACGTGCAGCACCGTCCGAGAGGAGAAGATGTGCCATGGCAACCTGCCACACGGCACACATCACGCACGCCTGCTCCGGCTCAAACACCTCGTAGTTGTTTCCATGGCTCTTACCGCGTGCTCCCGGCATATAGGGATGAAGCACGGGCATAATGCAGGAAAGATCCCCCATATCCGTACTGCCGGAGCCCATGTCGTCGCTGATGGTGAACCCAAGCTCCGGGAACATGGCGTCCGCTGCCTCTTTTGCCACGAGCTGCATCTGGTTATCATTCAGCAAAGGTGCATATCCGGGTATATCGATAATTTCTATATTCGTTCCAATGGAAAGGGCGGCTCCCGTCAAGGCACGGTTGACACGGCGGTTAGCATCCACAATACCTTCAAATGAAGAGCCGCGGACGTAACTTTCCATCACTGCATTTTCCGGAATGGCATTGACCATATCGCCGCCGTGAGTCATAATGGGATGAACACGTATGATGTCCTTCTCCTTAAAGGTTTCACGGATTGCATTCACGGCGTTGATACCGCATGTGGCGGCGTACAGTGCATTCCGTCCGTTCCACGGAGAGCCGCCGGCGTGAGCTGCCTCTCCTTTGAAAATAATCTGTTTTGCCAGGCACCCCACACTTCCCTTAATAACGCCGAAATAGCTGGAAGTATGCACCATAAACGCAAGATCCACTCCATCAAAATAGCCGCGGTACAAAAATTCACTCTTGCCGCCAAAATACTTGATTTTGCCTTCCTCGCGAAGCTTCGTTCTGTATTCGATTTCCAGAAGCTCTTCCGCAGGTACGGCGCAAAGACGGATTCTGCCGGAAAGCGGTGCCAACACCGCCGGATCCTTCAGAGCCGCCGCCACACCCAAAAGCGCCGCACACTGGGCGTTGTGTCCGCAGGAATGCACCGCACCGGTCACCGGATCTGCCTCCGGATGGGCAGGACAGATGATGGAGTCCAGTTCACCGAGGATCAAAAGCTCCGGCCCTTTTCTGCCCGTGTCCACCACGGTATAGAATCCGGGAATGCCATCTGCCTTAATGATGTCATAGCCAAGCTCCGCGAACTGTTCTTCCATATAACGGGAGGTTTTTACCTCTTTATAACCTGTTTCCGGATTGGCCCAGATATAGCGTTCCGCAGCCAATATTCTGTCGCGGTGTTTTGCAACTGCTTCTTTTATGTACTCCATACTAACCTCTTTCAAAATAAACCATAGCGGGAACCGAAAGATTCCCGCTATAAAATTCCCCGATCCCGCCCTCGCCAACCGTCGGCATACGGTAATAAAAATACACTGTTATTGTGCGGGTGTACATTGTGATGGGCGTTATTATTCTTATGCGCCGCGCCCCGTTCCGCAGTAGGCTGCAGCTTACCCTGCTGCCGGGTTATGCCCGCCCGATTGGCTACCGCTGTGCGATTACAAATCTGTTTCGACCAGCTCAACCGTCCAGTTCAGCCCCTGCAGGCGAACATCCAGATGACGCAGTTCTTTGGAAAGCGCATCGATGCTGTCCTGCAGTTTCGGGATATCGACGGTACTGTAAATGCGGATCTCTTTATTTGAATACCGCTCCACTTTTTGACTTGCTTCATTCAAAAAATTCCGGAGGATAGAGATGCGCAAAGACATTGCATCCTTTTTGGCGATCATATCCGTCAGCGTCATGCCGTCTGCCGATACGGTACTGTTCGTTTTATTAATGGAGGCGATGAGAGATGCCAGGGCATCCGTACTTTCTTCCAATTGGGAAAGCAGAAGAACCGGATCTTCCGACGGGGTATCCCCCTCCTGTACTTTTGCGTTATTGTTCAGCCGTTCGGCAAGCTGTGAAATCCGTTTCTGCAGATCCGAACGGAGATGAAGAGCTTCAGCCAATTTCACGGGAAGTCACCTTGTCCCAATTACAGACCGATCGTAATGGAATAGGACAGATTGGCTGTCTCGCCGGCAGGCAGGTGAGCAAGATCCCGCTTCAGCATCAGATCGCTTGTTTTCTGGTAGTAATCCGGCACGCTGGTCCAGGGCTCGATGCACATATACGGTGCTTCCGTATCCGGCTTGTGCCACAGGCCGAGGTATTTCATATCGTCATAACGAAGAGAAACACTCTTTCCGGTTTTGTCGGATTTCAGAGTGATTCCCTTTGCCATATCTGTAAGGAAAATGGCGTCGTTGTGGAACATATCGTGATGCAGGCGATAAATCTTGCCGTCCTCCAGCGGGAACGGAACGGTATCATCGGTCAGATAGCAGTGATCCATAACCAGCTGACGTGCAGGAGCCACGGTATCAAATTCTACGTAATAATCGGTGAACTCGCCGGCTCGGCCCAGAGGAATATTGAATCCGGGATGTCCGCCGACAGCATAGGGCATAGTATTTTCGCCCTTGTTCTCTACCTTATACTTGGTATGAACGGTGGTCCCCTCCAGCTCGTGGGTGATGGTAAATGCAAAATGGAACGGATAGGAGGCATAAATCGTCTCGTTATCGGTAAGCGTCATGGAAATGGAGGCAGAAGTCTTTTCGGAAATCGTAAATTCCTGATGCCGTGCAAAGCCATGGAGATTCATCTCATAGGTCTTGCCTTCGTATACGTATTTTCCGTCTGTCAGCCGTCCGCAGATGGGGAACATAGTGGGCGCGTGCTGTGCCCAGAACTCCGCGTTGCCGATCCAAAGATATTCCGTATCATCTGCCTTGCTCTTGATAGAGATAACCTCACAGCCGACGGAATCAACGGTTACGAGCAGTTTTTCATTTTCAATCGTGAATTGCATTGTATTTCTCCCTTATATTCTTAATATTGGCAGTTATAATCGTGCCATTACGTTCATTATACCATATCCGCAGAAAAAATCAAGACCGCGATTATAATATCCATCCTGTTTTTATCAATTGACTTTTCAACGGATTTGCTGTATACTGAACTATAAATAAAAGCACAAGGAGAACCTCATGCTTTCCATCTCTCAGACACTGCTCCGGTGGTTTTATGAAAATCGCCGCTCACTCCCGTTCCGTGAAGATCCTACGCCGTATCATATCTGGATCAGCGAAATCATGCTTCAGCAGACACGCATGACAGCAGTGCTTCCCTATTACGAAAGATTTGTACGCGAACTGCCCACCCCAGCCGCTCTTGCCGCCTGCGACACGGACCGGCTTCACAAACTGTGGGAAGGACTTGGCTATTACAGCCGGGCGGACAACCTGAAAAAAGCCGCCGGGGAAATCTGCACAAGATTTGGCGGCGAATTGCCTGCCGATTATGATGCCCTGCTGTCTCTGCCAGGTATCGGTCCTTACACTGCCGGTGCAATCGCCTCCATCAGTTTCGGTATTCCTGTTCCCGCTGTGGACGGCAACGTACTTCGCGTATTTTCTCGTTTATATAATGACCGGGCGGACATTACCCTGGCCGTGACGAAGAACCGCGTAACCGAGCGTGTCGCCGAAGAAATGCCGATAGACAAAGCAGGAGATTTTAATCAGGCGCTGATGGAACTGGGCGCGCTGATCTGCGTCCCGGGAGAGGCGAAATGCACGCAGTGTCCTCTGCGCGATCTGTGCGGCGGATATGCCGCCGGCACTGCCCCCTCACTGCCGGCAAAGACAGAAAAAAAGCCGCGCCGGATTCAGCCGGTTACCGTCTTTGTCATCCGTTCTCCCAAAGGATTTCTGCTGCAGAAGCGTCCCCCTTCCGGACTTCTGAAAGGAATGTGGCAGCCGTATACAGCGGAATGCGCTTTAGACGAAAGCGAAGCTATAAAGCTTCTGCAGCAGATTCTGCCGGATGCACGGCTGATCGCTCCGCTTTCGGCAGCAAAACACATCTTTACGCATATCGAATGGCATATAGCGGGGTGGGAGGTGTCAACTGACATCGCGCCGGAAATCCCCGGCACGCTATGGACCAAGACGCCAGCGGCCTACGCCATACCGAATGCGTTCCGCGCTTACAAACCGTTTCTTCAAGCTGAATAAAAGAATCATATACTCTGTCAACAGGAGGTGCCGCCGTGCGCCTCCTGTTGAATTTACAGAATGTTTACAATTAAATTTATTGTAAATATTCATCTGGTAAATTGTAAAATCGGCGATTTTGGGGTTGAAATCCGAATTATTTGTTGACATTGCTTCCTTTCGGTGCTAAAATAGTAAACTGTAATAAAATCGCCTATTTGTGCGGTTTATAGTACTAATGTAAGTTTCCCCTATTAGGTACCGAAAAGAACGGAGTGATATTGGAAATGGTAAAGCCCCAGAAAATCGGCAAGCATGTGAGAATGAGCTTTTCCAAAATCGACGAAGCACTTGAGATGCCAAACCTCATTGAGGTACAGAAAAAATCTTACAAGTGGTTTCTCGAGGAAGGCCTGATGGAAGTGCTGCGGGACGTGTCCCCCATCACGGACTATTCCGGCAATCTCTTTATCGATTTTGTGTCTTACTCTCTGGATGCAAAGCCCAAGTACCCGGTCGCTGAATGCAAAGAACGCGACGTTAACTTTGCTGCCCCTCTGAAAGTAGAGGTTCGTCTCTCCAACAAGCTGACCGGTGAGGTCAAGCAATCTGAAATCTTCATGGGCGATTTCCCGCTCATGACCGATAACGGCACGTTCGTTATCAACGGCGCAGAGCGCGTCGTGGTTTCTCAGATCGTCCGCTCCCCCGGCGTATACTACGATCAGCAGATCGACAAAACCGGTAAGCGTATGTTCACGGCTACGGTTATCCCCTACCGCGGTGCGTGGCTGGAATACGAAACGGACGCAAATGACGTATTCTACGTTCGTATCGATAAAAACCGCAAGCTGCCCGTAACCGTGCTGATCCGCGCGCTGGGTATCCAGACGCCGGATGAGATCGAAGCTGTATTCGGACTTGAGCAGAAACTCACCGCCACACTGGAAAAGGACGAGTGCGAGAATCTTGCCATCGAGAATCACTCCAGCATCCGCGATGAAGCACTGAAGGAGATCTACAAGAAACTCCGTCCCGGTGAACCTGCCGTGGTTGAAGGCGCCGAGCAGCTTATCAACGGTCTGTTCTTTGACGCCAAGCGGTATGATCTCGCCCCCGTTGGCCGCTACAAGTTCGACAAGAAGCTGGCCCTGGGCTACCGTATCGCAGGCCATACCCTTGCCGAGCCTGCTGTCAGCCCGCTGACCGGTGAAATTCTGTTCGATGCCGGCACCCTCCTCACAAAGGAAGATGCCATGGCAATCGAGCACGCCGCCATCAACGTAGTAACGCTTGCCCTGGAAAACGGCAGCACCGTTAAGGTATTCTCCAACAACACCGTGGAGCCCTCTGCTCTGCTCGGTTATGACCTGACGGACTGCGGTATCGACGAAAAGGTTCGCACCGCCGTGCTTCTGGAGATCATGGAATCCGCCGGTGATGACGTGGACGAGGTGAAGGCACAGGCTCGCCGCCGTATCGCCGAGCTCGTTCCCAAGCACATCACGGAGGATGATATCCTCTCTTCCATCAACTACCTGCTGGCATTGTCCCATAACGTAGGCACCACGGATGATATCGACCATCTGGGCAATCGCCGTCTTCGCTGCGTGGGTGAGCTTCTGCAGAACCAGTTCCGCATCGGTCTCGCCCGTATGGATAAAATCGTCAAGGAGCGCATGACCATTCAGGACAACGAGACGCTCTCTCCCCAGACGCTGATTAATATCCGTCCCGTGGTTACCGCCATCCGCGAGTTCTTCGGCTCTTCTCCCCTGTCTCAGTTCATGGATCAGTCCAACCCGCTGGCTGAGCTGACGCATAAGCGCCGTCTCTCCGCGCTCGGTCCCGGCGGTATCTCCCGTGACCGCGCCTCCTTCGACGTGCGTGATGTACACTATACCCACTACGGACGCATGTGCCCGATTGAGACGCCTGAAGGACCTAACATCGGTCTGATCTCCTACCTTTCCACGTATGCCCGCATCAACAAGTACGGCTTTATCGAAGCACCGTACCGCCGTGTTGACCGTGAAACCGGTGTTGTTACCGGCGACGTAGTCTACATGACCGCGGATGTGGAAGATAACTACGTTGTAGCACAGGCAAACGAGCCGCTGGATGAGAACAATCGCTTTGTGAACCGCAAGGTTACCGCACGCGCCAAATCGGAGATCATCGAAATCGCCAACGATCAGGTGGATTTCATGGACGTATCCCCGAAGATGGTGGTTTCCGTGGCTACCTCTCACATTCCCTTCCTTGAAAACGATGACAACTCCCGTGCACTGATGGGTTCCAACATGCAGAAGCAGGCTGTACCGCTTCTGACTACCGAATCGCCCATCGTCGGCACCGGTATCGAATACAAGGCTGCCGTTGACTCCGGCGTGGTTGTTGTTGCTCTGAACGCCGGTGTGGTTGAATCTGTCTGCGCCGAGAAGATTGTGATCCGCTGCGACGACGGTCAGCTCGACACCTATCACCTCATCAAGTTCAAGAGAAGCAACCAGGGTATGTGCATCAACCAGCGTCCCCTCGTCAACAAGGGCGACCGCGTTGAAAAAGATGAAGTAATTGCCGACGGCCCTGCAACGGACGGCGGTGAAATCGCCCTCGGCAAGAACGCACTGATCGGATTTATGACCTGGGAAGGTTATAACTACGAGGACGCCGTTCTTCTGAATGAGCGTCTGGTACGTGACGACGTTTACACTTCTATTCATATTGAGGAATATACCCACGAAGCCCGGGATACCAAACTCGGTCCGGAAGAAATCACCCGCGAAATCCCCAACGTTGGCGAAGACGCGCTGAAGGATCTGGATGCAGACGGTATCATCAAAAAAGGTACAGAGGTACGCCCCGGCGATATTCTCGTCGGTAAGGTTACCCCCAAGGGCGAAACAGAGCTGACCGCTGAAGAACGCCTTCTTCGCGCCATCTTCGGCGAAAAAGCCCGTGAAGTTCGTGACACTTCCCTGCGTCTGCCTCACGGTGAATCCGGTATCGTGGTTGACGTCAAGATCTTCTCCCGCGACAATTCCGACGAGCTGCCGCCCGGAGTAAATCAGGTTGTCCGCGTTTATATCGCACAGAAGAGAAAAATCTCCGTAGGCGATAAGATGGCAGGCCGTCACGGTAACAAGGGTGTTGTATCCCGCATTCTCCCGCCGGAGGATATGCCGTTCCTGCCCGACGGTACGCCGCTTGACATCGTACTGAACCCGCTGGGCGTTCCTTCCCGAATGAACATCGGTCAGGTGCTTGAGGTTCACCTTGGTATTGCCGCCCGGAAACTGGGTTGGAAGATCATGACCCCCGTCTTCGACGGTGCTGAAGAGCAGGATATCACCGCCTGCATGAAACTTGCCGGCATGGCACGTGAGGTAATGCCCAACGAAAACACCCAGGGCAAGGATACCTTCACGGAAATCGATCCCGTTACCGGACGCGAGAAGACCATGATCGTGGACGGTAAGACGATCCTCTATGACGGACGCACCGGTGAGCCCTTCGACAATCCGGTTACCGTTGGTATCATGTATTATCTGAAACTCCATCATCTGGTCGACGATAAGATCCACGCCCGTTCCACCGGTCCCTACTCTCTCGTTACGCAGCAGCCTCTGGGCGGTAAAGCACAGTTCGGCGGTCAGCGTTTCGGTGAGATGGAAGTATGGGCACTGGAGGCATACGGTGCCGCTTACACGCTGCAGGAAATCCTGACTGTAAAATCCGACGATATTACCGGACGCGTCAAGACGTACGAAGCCATCGTAAAGGGTCAGAACATTCCGACGCCCGGCGTGCCGGAAGCGTTCAAGGTTCTTGTAAAAGAACTGCAGTCCCTGGCACTGGACGTACGTGTGCTTGACGAAAACGGGGAAGAAATCGAACTTGCCAACATCGCTGACGATGAACTGGAAGTTCCGAACTACGTTTCCAGCGAAAACGATATTTCCGAAGAGGATATTGGCGAAACCGTGGAGACGGACGATTTGTACGATTCCTATACCGACGAGGACATGGATGACGAGCCTACCGATGAGCAGTTCGAGGCTGACATGGCAGGCGGTATGGAAATGGACGGATTCGACTCCGATTTCTGATCCGATGAGACGCAGGGCGGCGGATGCCGCCCAAGATAACTGAACAAGAAGAAGGTAAATTGCCGATGGAACGCAATACATTTGATTCTATTAAAATAGGCCTGGCGTCTCCTGAGATGATCCGAAGCTGGTCTTTCGGTGAAGTAAAAAAGCCGGAAACGATCAACTACCGCACATTGAAAGCGGAGCGCGACGGTCTTTTCTGCGAAAAGATTTTCGGTCCCACCAAGGACTGGGAATGCCTTTGCGGAAAATACAAACGCATTCGTCACAAGGGCAAAATCTGTGAAAAGTGCGGCGTGGAAGTAACCCAGAAGAAAGTGCGCCGCGAGCGCATGGGTCACATTGAGCTGGCCGCTCCCGTATCCCACATCTGGTATTTCCGTGCCATCCCCTCCCGTCTCGGTCTGCTTCTTGATATTTCTCCGAGACTTCTGGAAAAGGTTCTCTATTTCGCTTCCTATATTGTCATCGATCCGGGTTCTACCCCTCTTGCAAAGTATCAGCTTCTGAAAGAGGCTGAATACCGCGCTGCTTACGACCGCTATGAAAATGATTTCAAAGTAGGCATGGGCGCCGAGGCAGTCAAGGAGCTTCTGCAGGAGTTGGATATCGAAGAACTCTCCGCTCAGCTCCGCGAAGAACTTGCCCACGCAAGCGGTCAGAAGAAGGTCCGTATCATCAAGCGTCTGGAAGTGGTAGAGGCTTTCCGCAAATCCGGCAACAAGCCGGAGTGGATGATTCTGGATGTAGTTCCGGTCATTCCGCCCGAAATCCGCGCCATGGTACAGCTGGACGGCGGACGCTTCGCTTCCTCCGACCTGAACGATCTGTACCGCCGCGTCATCAACCGTAATAACCGTCTGAAGCGACTCATGGAACTGCACTCTCCGGATATCATTATCCGCAACGAGAAGCGCATGCTTCAGGAAGCCGTGGACGCTCTCATTGATAACGGCCGCCGAGGCAAGCCGGTGACCGGTCCCTCCAACCGCCCCCTCAAGTCTCTTTCCGAAATGCTCCGCGGTAAGCAGGGCCGTTTCCGTCAGAACCTGCTCGGTAAGCGCGTTGACTACTCCGGACGTTCCGTTATCGTCGTCGGACCGAATCTGAAGATCTATCAGTGCGGTCTGCCGAAAGAAATGGCACTGGAGCTGTTCAAACCTTTTGTAATGAAGCGCCTTGTGGAAACCCAGAAGGCATCAAACATCAAGGAAGCCAAGAAAAAGGTCGAGCGCGTTCATCCCGACGTATGGGATGCGCTGGAAGTGGTAATCAAAGACCACCCCGTGCTCCTGAACCGTGCGCCTACTCTCCATCGTCTGTCCATTCAGGCGTTCGAGCCCGTTCTGGTGGAAGGTAAGGCAATCAAGCTCCATCCGCTGGTTTGTAAGGCATTCAACGCAGACTTTGACGGCGACCAGATGCCTGTACATGTTCCCCTTTCCGCAGAAGCACAGGCAGAGGCGCGCTTCCTCATGCTGTCTGCCAATAACCTTCTGAAGCCGGTGGACGGTAAATCCGTTACCGTTCCTTCTCAGGATATGGTGCTGGGCTCCTTCTATCTGACGCTGGATAAAGCTGGCGAACCCGGTGAAGGAAAGCTGTTCCGCAACTTCGACGAAGCAATGATGGCGTATGAGAACGGCTATCTCGGTCTGCACGCCCCCATCCGCGTTCGCGTCTTCAAGGAAATCGACAGCGAAATGCAGAGCGGCATCATCGATGCCACCCTCGGCCGTCTGATCTTCAACCAGGCTATCCCGCAGGATCTGGGTTATGTTGACCGCAGTGATCCGTCCAAAATCTTTGATCTTGAAATCATGTTCGTTACCGGATCCAAGGATCTCGGAAACATCATCGACCGATGCATCAAGTACCACGGATTCGGCCGTACTGCTGTAATGCTGGACGATATCAAGGCCATGGGCTTCAAGTATTCCACCAAGGCCGCTATTTCCATTTCCGTCGCGGATATGACCATCCCGCCGGAGAAGTACAATCTGGTTGCCGCCGCTGAAAAGAAAGTAGAAGTCATCTCCAAGCACTTCCAGCGCGGTGAACTTTCCGAAGAAGAGCGTTACAGCAACGTTATCAAAATCTGGGAGCAGACAACAAACGACGTTGTTGCCGCCCTGCAGGCTAACTTCAACCGCTACAACCCCATCAAGATGATGTCCGACTCCGGTGCCCGTGGTAACATCACCCAGATGCGTCAGCTGGCCGGTATGCGTGGACTTATGTTCGCTACCTC
>JAZQDY010000066.1:0-33811 GCA_045547015.1 Eubacteriales bacterium
ACAGCTGATTTAATCTGTCCCCGCTGCGGGTATAAGAGGAAACGCCCGATAACACACGCAATATCCGGAAGCAATCATACAAAACACCTATAAGTCCGCCGTTAAAAACAGCCCACAAAAAGGCAATGAACTGCTGATTCTGTTCGATGCCCATAGTTACTGCTTCGGGCGACGCGCAAACAGCCCGCCGCCTCTTGAAGAGGACTTTACTGCCTTTTCATAATAGAAAATGCCGGTAATCTTGCCGTCAATAGAGATTTTTCCGCTTTCCACAGAAAAACTTTCTATCCGCAGATTCTCACCCTCAATGGCGATTGCTCCGCTTTCACAAAGCAGGTCAATACCCGTTTCCTGAAAACTTTCTACTTCCGAAACACCGGTTAACTCAGCGTGTTTTTGATCCTGAATTGTTACGCTGTGACCACCGCTTCCGCCACCGTTCATGCACGTACCTCCCCATTGATCTGGTTCAGTATATGCGCTTAAAGCAGAAATTATACCAGTCAGCCAGGTAAAACCTCGTAAAGAGAAGATACATCCGCCTTCGCGATATGCTCACGCACATCAAGAACGCGCACCTTCATTGTTCTCTCACCGAAAGTAATTTCGATAATGTCGCCTACTTTCACGTCATAAGATGCTTTTGCACGCTTTCCGTTCACACAGACATGCTCCGTATCGCAGGCATCATTGGCAACGGTGCGCCGCTTGATTATACGCGACACTTTTAAAA
Source organism: Eubacteriales bacterium (assembly GCA_045547015.1). Classification (GTDB taxonomy): domain Bacteria; phylum Bacillota; class Clostridia; order Oscillospirales; family CAG-272; genus SIG701. Next base: position 734 of record JAZQDY010000066.1, read on the forward strand.
ATTTATCCAGTCTCATTCGCTTCGTCTCCGTGTTGCAAACAGCTCCAGTGGAACACCGGAGCTGTCAGCACACAAATTATAAGAGAACAAATTATTTGTTGACCTTATCCTTCAGAGCCTTGCCGGCAGAGAAAGCGGGATGCTTTGCTGCGGGAATCACGATTTCCTCACCGGTTGCGGGGTTGCGACCGTTTCTCTCGCCTCTTTCCTTTACTTCAAAGGTACCGAAACCGGCGATCTGAACTTTTTCGCCATCTGCCAGTGCGTTCTCAACAGCAGCAAGAACAGCGGCAACAGCAGCCTCGGCCTCTTTCTTCTTCAGGCCTGCCTCACGGGCAACTACTTCAATCAACTGAGTCTTATTCATGGTATACAATTCCTTTCTTATTTCGCATCTAAGCGATAATATGCGTCAATACTCTGGACGCAAATAATTTATAAAACCGAGAATATTATAACATTTTATGCAGAAAGAATCAAGTGTTTTCTCTGTTTTTTCTTAAATTTACGCAAATTTTAGCGCGAAAAATAGGCAATTTGCGCGATTTTTCGGAGTTCCTCCGCAGATGCGTTCAAAAGGGTCCCCTTTTTCGCCTCAAATTCGGTCAATATCTTTGTAAAACGGTCATTTCTCTTTGTAAGAGATTCTTCTGCATCACAGCCGAAAAGCTGTGCCGCAGCCGCCGTAAGGAATGCAGTCTCCCCGCTCAGCGCCCGAACATCTGCCTCTCTTCCCTCTTTCATAGCACAGGCAAGTTCTGCCGCTGTTTTTGAAATCTCATCTGCCAGCATTTCCGTATCCGGAATGATGCCTGCCTTCCCCGCCTTTTTCGAAAGTTTCTGTGCACGCATAAGCGCAGGCAAAGAGGGCGGGACAGAAGTAAGCGATCCCGCAAGACCGATCCGCTGTTTTTCCTCTGTTTTGATTTTTTCCCAGTTAGTCAACACCTCATCCGAAGTCTCGGCTTCCACATCGGCAAAAATATGCGGATGACGGCGGATCAATTTTTCCGTAATATCGTGCACTACGTCATCCATGGAAAAGCTGTTGTTTTCTTCTGCTATCCGCGCATGAAATACAACCTGCAGAAGAACATCTCCCAGTTCCTCCTGAAGCAGTGTCTGATCTTTCGTATCAATCGCTTCGATCACTTCGTAGGTTTCCTCGATAAAATTGGCACGGATACTTTCATGTGTCTGTTCCCGATCCCAGGGACAGCCACCTGGCGCGCGTAAAAGCTCCATCACCTTGATAAGAGAAGCAAAATCATGTCTTTCTTCACTCAGCAATTGTTTCGCAGTCTCGTTCATTTTAAACATCCTTTCGAAAAATCCAGTAAAAGCACAAAGGATTTATGCTCTTACAAGCTTCAATTTTGTCAGTACAGAGAGAATCTTCTCACCCTTGGGCAAAAGACGGATATCGTCTGCTGTAATAGCACGGATGGCAAAAACAAGTATCGCATATACAACAACGGCCGCAAAGATTGCCAAAAGCGTAGCGATCGTACCACCGATATACAGAAAATCCGTGCACAGCACATGAGTGCCCAGTGCTGCCCCCGCGCACAAAACCGCCGCAGCCAGCGGACGAAGAAAAACGCGGTTCACAGACGGTGTCTCTCCCGTCTTCTTCGCTACGAAATACAGATTCATAGCGGCAGCGGTCAGGTAGCAAAGGAACGTACTGATCGGCGTGGCGTACATACCGATTGTGCGTATCAAAATATAGTTGGACACCAATTTCACAACCGCCCCTGCCAGCATAGAATACAGCGGCATCCGTTCGTATCCGCAGGACTGCAGAATAGCGTTGGTAACGGATAAAACGCAAATGAAGAAGGAGGCAGGTGCCAGAAGGGAGAGAAGCGGCCACGCCATTTCCACAGATTCCGCCGGGAACAAAAGGGCGAGAATCGGTTTTGAAAGTGCCGACATACCCAGTGCGCACGGTAGTCCGATCAGCACAGACACACGAAGTGAGGATTCCATGATACGGTTTGCGCGCACCGTATCCTTTGAACTGCGCGCCATGGTTAAAATCGGAATAATCGAGTACGAGATGGGATAGATAAGATAGGGGGGCAAATTAAACATGGTGACAGCCAGCGTAGTATAATTGCCGTACACTCTCGTTGCCTCTTCTGCCGACATCCCGATTTCCTGCAGGCCCGTAGAGACGAGCGCCGCATCTATCAGATTTGTGATACTCATAACAGAGGAACTGAGGGTAATGGGAATCGCAATTACAGCGATCCGTTTCAGTATGGATGCGGTGGAAGCAGTATAATCCGAAGCGGGGTTTCCTTCCAGAATCTGCGTATTATACTGTTCTTCTTTTGTGCGGAAAGTAATCTTTGCAAAGAACAAAAATACCATGCCCAGTGCAGCACCGATGGTAAGGCCGGCAGCGGCGTAAGCGGCAACGATATGTATACCATATCCCTGCCCTTTGGCATACAGTGCAAAGAACACACCGAGGAACAGCTTCGAGAGGACTTCCGTCAGCTGAGAAACAGAGGTGGGAAGCATCTGCTGATAGCTCTGGAAATAGCCGCGATATGCACTGGAAATACTGATAAAAAAGATGGTGGGAGCTACCGCGAGAATGCAGTAGTACGCCTGATCCACCCGAAGAATCTTAGAAGAATACAGTCTTGCGCCGAAAAGCATAATCAGCATGCTCAAAAGGCCCACAGCAAAAAAAAGACCCATGGCAATGCGGAAAATCCGTTTTGCCTGCTTGAACTGTCCTTTTGAACGGCTGTCAGAGAGCATCGTTGCCAATGCAACGGGCAATCCGTTGGTGGCAATCATAAAAAAGCAGGTGTAAAGCGTGTATGCCTGCGAATAATAACCCATGCCCTCGTCTCCGACGAAACGGCTCATGGGAATCTTAAAGAGCATACCGATCACTTTGATAATCAGATTGGAAATAGTCAGGACAAGCACGCCGGAGAAGAACAGATTGGTGGTGCTCTTCACTTTCGGTGCCTTTGTATGGGGCTTATTTGTTTTCAAAGTTTTCTCCTTCCAACTCAAGAGCGTATCAGCCTAAAAACTCATGATAAAGCGATTCCGCAGGCAAAAAATCCGCGGGAATTTCACTGCCTTCCACAGCATAAAACTTATCTCTGAAAGCCATGGCGGATGTAAAATGCGGACTGTCCACCGGAACACTGCAAAGAAGCGGGATCAGTGCCGGTGCAATAATAAACGGATCATACGGCATAAGTGAATTTATGCAGTAATCGCACTTTCCGATATACGGATAAATGTTGGCCTCTTCATTGGCACGGACCCCCTGCCAGATATGAAACGTGAATTCCGGCGAAGCGGATCGGAAGCGATAATCCCGCACCACACGGCGCGCCAGACGAATCTCCTCCGGAGAAAATACCGTTCCGTTTACAGACAGAGACTCCGTCACCGAAATCACGACGCTCTTTGTGGAATATCCTTTCAGCAGTGCGGTCACCTCGGGATATACCGCCTGGATTCCTTCAAAAATCAAGATATCGTCTTCCGTATGCACGTACGGCTCACCCACAAGACGGGAACCGGTAACAAAATCAAACCGCGGAAGCGGCGTACTCTGACCGTGCAGCATTCTGTCGATACACTCCGCGAAATATGCAAGGTCAATGGCATCCACCGTATCAAAATCCACGGTATCACCTACCCGTTTGAGCGCGTCGTGTTCTTTGAAAAAATCGTCGATTGACAACATCACCGCACGTTTTCCAGCGGCAGCGATCGCGCTCGTCAATTTCTTAGCCATCGTTGTCTTTCCCGAACAGGTGGGGCCGGACAGTGCGATGCACTCAACATGATCCGCCGTCACAAGCTGCCTTGATACAGCTTCCAAACGATTCTCAAAATCCGCTTCACATCCGGCAATAAACTCCCTCGCTTCTGCTTCATTTTTGAACTTTCGGTTTACGGTAATCATACGCTAAAATTCCCCCCTGACGTACACTGACAAATAATCAGAAAAACTCGCTGTAAAACGCAGCGGCTGCGTCCCGGAACTGAACTGCCCGCTGTATTCCCGCCTCGTCCGCGTAATCTTTTAGATATTCATATGGATATTTTGCTTCAAATATGCGTTCGATACGGCAATTTCCTGCTGCATCCATGGGAGATACGAATTTCGTGACGGCAGAAGCACCGGCGGCAAAAATACTGTGCACTTCCTCCATCATGTATACGTTATACAGCCCTTCCGCACCGGGAAGCGCATAGCCCACGTTTTCCAGATTGCCCACCGTATTCTTCTGCCGATACATATAATAGGGCAGATAGCCGTCGCGAAGCAAGGTGTTTTGCGAATAGGCAACGGCGGCGGCGGCAGTTGTTCCCTCTCTGTCGTATACAGAAGCGTTTTCCTGCCGGATTTCCGCCGATTTTTTCACAGTAAAGGTATGCACCGTAATATTATCGGGACGCAAAGCCAAAATTCTGTCCACAGTGGAGGAGAAGCTCGCCGCACTCTCTCCGGGAAGGCCGGCAATCAGATCCACGTTGATGTGTTTTATACCTATACCGCGTGCCGTTTCGTAGGCGTGGAAAAACTGTTCCGCCGTATGCCGACGGCCCACGGAGGCGAGAATATCATCGTTCAGCGTCTGCGGATTGACACTGATACGGGTGACCCCGTATTCTTTGGCAATCTGCAATTTTTCCTGCGTAATGGTATCCGGTCTCCCCGCTTCCAGCGTAAATTCGGAAAGGACATGTACATCCGTTTCGCCGGCAACCGTTTCCAGAAGAAAGCGCAGCTGGTCGGGTGTCAGCACGGTAGGCGTGCCGCCGCCGATATATACGGTGGAAACCGTTCTGCCGAGAGAGCGGATCGTTTCAAAAACAGTATGGATGTTTTTAGCAAGAGCCTGCAGATATTCCGGAATCAGATCCAGCAGTTTTTTGGACGTATAGGAAACGAATGAACAGTACGCACACCGGGTAGGACAGAACGGGATAGCAATGTATACGCTGCACTGCTGAGCAAGCGCCGGTGTAATCAAACGTTGTTCTGCGGCGGCAACTGATACCGCCAGTTTTGCTTTTACAGGATCCGCCAGATAATGTTCCGTTATCCATGCGGCGGCGCCGTCCGGATCATAACCATAGCGAAACAGTTCTGATGCAATTTTGGCAGGACGGACGCCCGTAAGCACGCCCCAGGGGGGACGAACCCCGGTCAAGGCGGAAGCCGCTTCAAAGAATGCGCATCCGGCAGCGATTTGCCGGGCACGGGCGCTGTCTATACCCGGCTCGATAGCACAGCGGCTATCCCGGATCTCTTTTTTTCCGTGCAGTTCCAAAACGGTCTGCGCAAAAGCAGCGTGCCCCTCTTCCCGCACAACAAAATGCGCCCGGGGCACGTCATCGGCTGGCTGTTCCCCTTCCGGAAATTTTACACCGGGAAAAAAGCTCATGCAAAGAGTCTGGGCATAATACGGCTTCAAATTGCCGTCAATCGTCAGAATCATACGGTCTCCTCTGCCTTTTTCGGATGCGCCTGCTTTTTGGGCAATTTCAAAATGTCGGAATCCATGTGAATAGTAATCGGTCCGTCATTTACAAGAGCCACTTGCATATCGGCACCAAACGTACCGCGTGCAACATGCGGAATTGTTCTTCCGATGTAATCACAAAAATAATCAAAGAGAGGGCTTGCCGTTTCGGGACGAGCCGATGCCGTAAAGTCGGGACGGTTCCCTCTCCGGCAGGAGGCAAGCAAAGTAAAGTTAGGCACGACGAGCAGCTCTCCCCCGATATCCGTAAGAGACAGATTCATTTTTTCATCCGCATCCTCAAAGATGCGGAGTTTAGCGATTTTATCAGCCAGAATTTCGGCGTCGTGCGCACCGTCTCCTTCCGCGACGCCAAGAAGAACGAGAAATCCTTTTCCGCATGCACCGGTCACCTGACCTTCAATCGTTACGCTTGCGTGCTGGACACGCTGAATAATTGCAATCATATGTCCTCCTTAGCCAATGGCACGGGTTACAGACTCAATATTCCGAATGGAACGGAGTTTTGAAAGAATGGAGTTGAAATGCTCTGTATTCTTGCAGCCGACCGTTAAATGAATGAGAATCACGCTTGCGGAGCGCTTTTGCGTATTGATAGACAGAAGCGAAACTTTCATCTCCGCCAGCGCTGTAGTGATCTCCGCCAAAAGCGAAATGTGATTCTCCGCCTCCACCACAATGCCGGACTCAAACATGGCGCGATTGTCATCTTCAGCAGAAAGATCCCATTCCGCACGCTTCCATCGCGCGCGGTTCTCTTCGTTCTGCATACTGATGATTACGTTGGGACAATCACGCTTGTGAACGGAAACACCGAATCCTTTCGTTACAAAACCGATTACATCATCACCCGGCAAAGGATTACAGCACTTGGCAAATTTCACAGCGCAGCCGATTTCCCCGTCGATGATAATTCCGCCGGTGCGGGCGTGACGATGCTCCACCGTCTTGACCTGTTCGGGCTGGGTGGGCATTTCGGGTTCAATATCCGTCAGTTGTTTCACATACCTGTCAAATTCATCACGCAGCTTTGCGGCGATCTTGCTGACAGCCAGGCCGCCGTAGCCGATGGCATTATACAGATCGTCCAGATCCTGCATACCTACACGGCGTGCCACGGCAAGGGCAATTTCCCCCTTTTGCGTATCAGTGAGCTGGCGTCCGAAGCGGGTAATCTCCCGGAGCACGTCCGCCTTGCCCATAGCGATATTTTCCGTCCGCTTTTCCTTTTTGAACCACTGACGAATTTTACTTCGCGCTTCACTGGTGTGAACGATTTTCAGCCAGTCACGGCTGGGTCCCTTGGATGTGGATGACGTGAGAATTTCTACAATATCACCGGTATGAGGCTCCTTATCAATGGGGGTAATCATACCGTTGACCTTGGCTCCCACCATCTTATTGCCAACGCCGGAATGGATAGCATAGGCAAAATCGATAAGCGTAGCCCCCTGCGGGAGAGAAATTACGTCGCCCTTGGGCGTGAATACAAACGTCTCGTCGTGAAACAGATCAATCTTGAGAGCGTGCATGAACTCGTCCGGGTCTGCGGCGGAATTCTCCGTATCAATCAGACGGGATATCCAGGAAAGCTTCTGATCGATATCTGCTTTGGAATTCTGTCCGGTTTTATATTTCCAGTGTGCAGCGATACCGTATTCCGCTATATGATGCATATCCCAGGTACGGATCTGCACTTCAAAGGGGATACCGGCGCTTCCGATTACAGTCGTATGCAGTGACTGGTACATATTGGGTTTCGGAGTGGAAATATAGTCTTTGAACCGTCCTGGAACACTTTTAAACAGTTCATGGATAACGCCCAGTGCCGTGTAGCATTCAAGCTCTGTATCCACAATGATTCTGAGAGCGTAGAAGTCGTATATTTCATCAAAACTCTTGTTCTGATTGAACATCTTCCGATAAATACTGTATACGGTTTTGACGCGCTCTTCCAGCGTAAAATGAATATTATACTCCTGAAGTTTTTCGGAAATATACGAGCGGATTCCTTCAAGGAAGTCCCGGTTCTGTCCGTATTTCTGTTCAATATCCGTATTCACTTCCGCATATCCGATAGGATCCAGATAACTGAGAGCCAGATTCTCCAGTTCCTGCTTGATGCGCTGCATACCGAGGCGATGCGCCAGCGGTGCATATACGTTCATTGTCTCAAGCGCCGTTGTACGCTGTTTGCGCTCTTTTTTGGCGGACAGTGTGCGCATATTGTGAAGTCGGTCGCAAAGTTTGATAAAAATTACGCGGATATCCTTGGACATGGCGAGAAGCATTTTACGGATATTCTCCATATGAGCTTCTTCTTTATCCTCGATATTGATGTTCTCCATTTTGGTAAGACCGTCCACAAGCATGGCCACATCTTCCCCGAAATAGGAACGGATCAGACCCAGATTGGTTTTATCGGGGCAATCCTCCACCGTATCGTGCAGAAAGGCCGCACAAACGGAATCCGTATCAAGACCAAGAGACGCGACAATTTCCGCCACAGCGATCGGATGAGAAATATACGGATCTCCGCTGTTGCGGAACTGTCCCTCGTGAAGCTTCGCCGCATACTGAAAAGAATTCTGGATTTTTTCCAGATCGTAGTTCTTTCCGCTCTGACGAAGCATTTCCAGCAGTCGTTCAATGTTGTCCGAGGCAGTGTTGCCCGGAGTCATGGTTTCTTCTGACATTATTATCACTTCCTATGGTAACTCACTGTATCAAAAAACGCCACGGGGAGACTTATCCCCGTTCGCCGGCAGCGGAACGAAGCCACCGGAGAAGTTCCGATTTATCAAGACTTGTTTTTTCCTGTATGTACACATACTGAAAAGCATAGATTTCGCGGACCGGATCCATTTCGTTCACCTGAAAAAGCCGCAGTTCTTCAAAAACGCGCAGAATAATCTTTAATTTCCCGTAAGGAACAGGCGTGCCCAATGTACGAAGCAAATGAGAAAGTGCCCGGATACTGAACACCTCATGTCCCAGATACAGCTCTTTCTTCAGGGTGTTATAAACAGTTCCGCACAATGCGCGGTCCGGTAAAATATCCAGCACATCTGCCGGGTCAGGTGCACTTCCCTCTCTGTACGCATCATCTACCCGCTTATACTGGGCCGCTTCCTTTTCCTCAAACTGACGGGTTTCATCGGACAGTCGGAATTCTTTCAAAATAAACTGCAGTGATTTCTTGCCTTGAAACGCATTCACATCCAGATTGTACAATACATCCACTGTATCGCCGGGATATACGTCTATATCCTGCAGTCCGTGACGGAAATACATAGCCGTCACGTCGATTCCGTCCTTGGTCAACTTGAAACGGATATGCTTACCTGCACCTACCGCCGTTATATCAGAAACAGTCATAGGGAACGTAGCAAAAAGCGGCACGGTGTTTCCAACGCCGTATGGCTCCAGTGCATAGAGTTCTTCCGCCTGCCGCATTGTCAGATCCGAGGCGGTAAGCTCACAGTCCACCTCTACGGCAGGTTGGGGAATACCGTCAGCAAAATGTGCACGGGCATATTCGTTCAGCCGCTCACAGAAAACAGGAAGATTCTCCCGCCGCACCGTAAGACCTGCCGCCAATTCATGGCCGCCGAATTTTTCCAGAACGTCCGAACAGGATGCAAGCGCATCCACCAGATTCATGCCCTTAATACTGCGGCCGGAACCTTTTCCCGCATCATTGGGAGAAGGCACATGTTCTTCGCTGTCCTTATCAAAGGAAATTAAAATGGAAGGACAGCCGTACTTTTCTGTAATCCGGGAAGAAACAATCCCGATAATACCGTGATGCCAATGTTCGTCTGCGAGAACGATCACAGGATCCTTTGAAAACTCGTGTTCTGCGTCAATACGGGCGTACGCCGCCTCCACGATTTTATTTTCTTCATTGTCCCGTTCCCGGTTGATATCACACAGCTTATATGCCAGATGATTGGCTTTCTCCGGATCTGTTTCCAAAAAAAGCTGTACGGCAATAGACGCATCCCGGATGCGCCCGGCCGCATTGATGCGCGGCGCCACGGTAAAGCCGATCAGTGAAGACGTCACACGGCGCGGCGACTTACTTTTCGAATCGTTGGCGGCGGCATCCAGAAGGGCACGCACCCCTTCGCGCGGGGATCGCTCGATCAGCTGAAGCCCCAGCGCCACGATCAGCCGATTCTCATCCCGGACCGGCATTACATCCGCCACCGTTCCGATGGCAACAAGATCCGCACATTCCATAGCAACGGTACGCACACAGTCACCAAGGGATTTCTCCGGATGCAGACAAGATTCCATAGCGCAGAGCAATTTGAACACAACACCTACGCCGGCAAGTTCCTTGAAAGGATACTCGTCGTCCGGTCTGTGCGGATTCACAACGGCAGCCGCCGCAGGCAGATCGCCGTGGCATTCGTGGTGATCCGTAATTACCAGTGTAATGCCGAGTTTTTCAGCCAGAAGTGCTTCCCTCTGTGCGGTAATGCCCGTATCAACCGTAATAATCGTCCGCACGCCGTCATCTGCCAGTTTTTGCACAGACGTCTCCGACATGCCGTAGCCTTCTCCCGTTCTGCAGGGAATATAGTACGTCACGTCAGCCCCCAAACGGGAAAGAAACGTATACAGTATGCTGACAGAAGTTACCCCGTCCACATCGTAATCACCGAAAACGGCAATCTTGTCGTTCTTTTCCACAGAAGCAATGACAGTCTCTGCTGCGGCACGCATATCCTGCATAAGAAAAGGATCGTGAAACAGTTCTTCCCGCTTTGCAAGAAATGCATCCGCCCCTTGCGGCGTCCTGCAGCCGCGATTCACCAGCAGCTGTGCCGTGGGATACGCAAGCGACAGAGAATCCGCAATAGCGCGCACTGCATCACTATTTTGTATATCGTCAGCGGTGGCTCGTATGAACCACTCTTTTTCCGCGTATTTATTCTGGTTAAAAGACATATTTACTCATCCATTTCACTACTTTCACAACGATTCACAGTAACAATTCGAACACGAGGTGTCTTGGTTCGATTGATTCGATCCACTATCAGTGCCGGTACAAAAGCGATAATAAAGCCGACAAGGGCGCATACAGCAGGCGCATATGGGAAAGAGAAAATACGCTGACCGATCAGATAAAACAATACAGTTCCGAATATAGGCGCGAGAAAAACAAGCGCAGCATAAAGAAGCACCGTTTCAGAATCCGTTTCGATTTCAACGTCATCACCGGCTTTGGCACCGATGCTGTTGTCCGCATCGGCAATCATTTCACGGGCGCTGCCCAGCATCAGACTGCAGGCACAGGATTTTCCCTCGGAGCGGGCTGCACATCCTTCGCACATAGCGGAGCGAAGAACGCGGACACGGGCGATCTCAGCAGAATCGCCCGTCGTTTCTATAACTGTTGCCTTTTGGCGCATCACATTTCCTCCGAATGACTGAGATGAGAATAACGTGCCATAATTGCCTGTGCCACGCGGATACCGTCTACTGCCGCACTCATAATACCGCCGGCGTAACCGGCGCCCTCACCGCACGGATAGATGCGGTCATAGCCGAGTGCCAGGAGTGTACCATCCCTGCGAAGAATCCGCACCGGAGCTGAGGTACGGGTTTCCACCCCGGTCATGGGAACATCTGCAGCATCAAAACCGCGGATTTTTTTGCCAAAAGCAGGAAGTCCCGCCTCCAGCATCGAAGTCACGAACGGCGGCAGAATTTTATGAAAATCCGTCATTACAACATCACCGCCGCGGTAGCTGGGCAGAATACGCGCCGGCACTGTTCCCTGCTTTCCATGCAGAAAATCGCCTACCGTCTGACAAGGGGCAGCGTAGGTCCTGCCGCCTGCCGCAAAAGCAGCCTGTTCCAGCGCGCGCTGGAATTCTATCGCCCGGAGCGGGTCCGCGCCGTAATCGGCAGGATGCACAGATACAGCAAGCGCCGCATTAGCATTACGTCCATCACGGGCACGGCAGCTCATGCCGTTGGTTACCACGCCGCCTACCTCCGAGGCAGCAGCAACTACTTCTCCCCCGGGGCACATGCAGAAAGAATACACGCCGCGCTCCCCGCTTCGAAGAGAGAGGGCGTAATCTGCATGCGCCAGACCGTATTGACCGACAAGAGATCCATACATAGCTTCGTCAATCTCCGCCTGCAGATGCTCAATACGCACGCCTACAGAAAACGGCTTTGCTTCCACAGAAAAGCCTGATGTAAGAAGCTCCGCATAGAGATCCCGTGCACTGTGTCCGGCGGCAAGCACCAATGCACCGAAAGGGATTCGTTCCTGTCCTACGTAAAGGTGATCGGAAGAAATGCGTTCCGCACAGGCGTTGTACAAAATCTCTCCGCCCAGCGAACGGATACGGGCATCGGCCCGCTGTATCACATCGCGGAGAATATCTGTGCCGATATGGGGCTTTGCACGCCAGAGAATATCTTCCGGCGCTCCCAGCGCCACCAGCTGTTCCAACACGTAGCCGCATCGTTCATCACTGATACGCGTAGTAAGTTTTCCGTCGGAAAACGTACCTGCCCCGCCGGCACCAAACTGAATATTTGTACCCGGATCAAGATCACCGCCGCTGGAAAAAGTGTTCACCGCACGGATTCTCTCTGCAATGGATCCGCCGCGCTCCAAAACAAGCGGACGAAAACCGTGTTCGGCCAAAAGCAGCGCAGCGAAAATGCCGGCAGGTCCAAACCCGATGATTACCGGACGTGCCTGCATAGGTTCACTGCCGTGAGGGACAAAAAGCGGTACACGGTCACTGAACTTGATTCCCAGTTTCTTAAGATACGTCTCGTCTGCCGGGCGGAGGCACTCTGCTTCCGCATAAACGGAGCATACGAAGGTTATATTTTCACGTCTTCTGGCATCAATGGATTTCCGGTGCATTTCAAGCCGCTCCGGATCACCGAATACTTTCGATTTTCTGAGGATCCGCCGCGCCGCATCAAAAGCAGCCGCATCTGGCTCTGCAACTGGAATACGGATGTTTTCAATCAGCAGACGGCGCGTTGTCGTTTTCATCAATTCAATCTCACCTGCACCTGATATTCGCCGACCTCATATACGTTTCTTGCACTTGCGGAATCGATATAAATGGAAGCAGTTTTCGTAATCACGCCGGATGTATCCGCAGAATACCCGCTCAGATCCACAACGGCAGTGATATCCGAGGTTTTCAGCCACGCCAGCTGTTCCAGTGCACCGCGCACCATAACTGTAAGCGAGGGCGTGAGTATCTCATAATCAATGCCCACAGCACCGGTAACATCCAGATCCGTCACGGTATAAAACTTCGTGTACGTATTTACATGGGTCACATTGACAACAGCACTTTCCGTACCGTCCATCACCTCGATGCCATCGGGAAGATTCAGCATTACCTGCTGAGTGATATTGCCGATAATCATTTTCTCATCCAATACGGTGATTTCAAAAGATTCCATTCCATGAAGGACTGCGGGATCCCCGCGAAACGTCAACTGCAGCGGATCAATGGTTATCTTCACCGTATCGTCACTGTAGTATCCGTGTTTATATCCAACGGAAAGCGGAAGTGTTTTCGTAGTATACACGGGGATATCTACCGTAACCTCCGTACGTGCCAGACGAAGATAGGGATTTGTAATCTGGTTTCCGTTTTTATCCATCAGCACAAGCTGTCCGGATGCCTTCATGGCAGAAGTTACATTGCCCAATGCCAGAGAAACCTCCGCATATGCCACATCTTCCAAAGCAGTTTTCGGGCCGGTAACAATAACTGTATCGTATTCAGGCTTAAGTTCTCCCATTTGCAGCTGGCTTTCTATAGTAAACGCCGTAAGTTTTGCACGGATTTCCGTAACAACACTGGATTTTTCATCCACATACACCTGCACCGTATTCTGTGAAAGTGCCTCCATGGAAACGCCGGAAGGAAGCTTCACATCCACAGCCACGGAATGCATGCCCGGTGTATTAATCTGGGAAAGATCCGCCGAAACCGAAAAATCGTCCGCTGATAATTTGTCGATCAAACTCTTTTGTCCGATAATAGTGATATCAACCGTTGCACCGTAACCGCTGTAAACAGAGAGGCCCTGTTCTCCTTCAAGAATAGCTGTATTGGAAAGGGAAACGTCAACGGAATGAAATGTTTCCGTATATTCGGGACTGTCCACCTGCATAACGTAAAACCAAATGACAAACGCTATCAAAAGACAGAGAATCTTTGCCGTCCAATCCCCGGAACGGCGGGGCGAGGCGGTTTGCGTCTGTGCATCCAGTACGGTGGCATTTTTCTTTTCACTGTTCACTGTTCGTCCCTCCCATCTCATTGTTTGCGGCAGTCACATTGCCATCCTCGGAAGATGTCTGCTTTTCCTCAGCGGATTTGCCGCGTCCAGTCCTCCCCTTCTTGAAGCGGCTGACTGCTTTTACCATGTGTGACTCGCTCTCCGGGATCAGATATGACTGCAGTTCTGTTTTCAAGGATTTCGCCTGGAATCCCCGTTTCAGAATACCGTCCCGTGCCACGGAAATCACACCCGTTTCCTCAGATACAACAACGACAAGCGCATCACTGTTCTCACTCATGCCGATAGCGGCACGGTGACGGGTGCCCAAGTCCTGGGTAATATCGGATTTGGCAGACAGGGGCAAAAGACATCCTGCAGCATACAGTCTGCCGTCGCGGACGATAACAGCACCGTCGTGAAGAGGCGATTTATCAAAAAATATGTTCTTAATCAAAAAAGAGGAAGGATCTGCGTTGATAACCGTGCCGGTCAGGATAAGATCACCAAGTTTAGTGGTACCTTCCATAACAATCAGGGCACCGGTGTGTTTTGCAGACATATCGGAAACAGCAGTGCAGACAGCATCAATCAAAGCTTGTGCAGCGGCATCACTTTTCTGCTCAGAAATACTGCGAAAACCGCGCAATGATTCTCCGCCCATTTTTTCCAGTGCGGAACGAAGCTCCGGCTGGAATACGATAACCAGGGCAATCAGACCGACCTGGAACACATTCGTCAGAATATATTGGAGCGCGTGCATCTCCAAAAGATCGCTGAGAATCAAAAACAGAATAATGAAAGCAACGCCGAGGGCCAGTTTTCCTGCCCGTCGATCCCGTATGAATTTATAAACACAGTACAGGAGAAATGCAACACAAATGATATCCACGACATCAAGAAAAGATATGCGAATCCGTGAAAAGCTGCCCAAAGCGTCTGTCAACCAACTCGGCACGATTGAAGTCCCCCATCATAAATGTATTCAGTATATATTTTATCACATTCCCACGACTTTTTCAAACCTTATTTTTGTGATTTTTATAAATTTTCTCGAAAATCACGGCTTTTTTCAATAGTTTCACAAAAGAGCGGAAAGAATAGACAACCGGGAACAATATTGTTACACATATTCCGCCGGTTTCAGCATACATTAATCGCAGCAAAAACCGCAATTTCACACCAAAGGACGTACCGTAAATGAAAAACAGATCCATGCCGTTCAAGGCGGCGTTATCATTGATTCTTGCCGCAGCCGCCCTTATGGGCGTGGCTGATTACTGCATAGAAGACACACTCTCCTTACGCATAGAAGATACCTTGCCTGCCTCCTCGCTGATCCGGGTGGAAGCGGCAGACACAGTTCTTGCCGCTTCCACCGTCTCCAAACACACGCATGTTGCCAAATTATTCGGCGTTTTGCCGCTGAAAGAAATCACTGTACGCCGATACGGAGATATTTCCCTGTGCCCGGGCGGCATGGCATTCGGCGCAAAAATGTTCACAGATGGGCTAATCGTGGTAGGCTTTTCCAATGTTGACTGCACTGGTGCCTCTCAGCAGCCGGCATACGATGCCGGCATACGCATGCATGACGTCATTCTGAAAATCAACAACACAGTTGTTACCTCCGCGCTTCACATGTCCGAAATCGTCAGCAGTTCAAACGGAGCTCCTCTGGAATTCACCGTACGGCGCGGCAAAGAAGAGCTTCTCTGCACGGTTGTCCCCTCCTTTTCTGAAAGTGAACAGACATATAAAAGCGGTCTGTGGGTGCGGGATAATACGGCAGGCATCGGGACGATTACGTTCATCGATCCGGATACGGGCGCTTTTGCCGGACTTGGCCACGGCATCTGCGACGGTGAAACAGGTGCTCTGCTCCCGTTATCCCGGGGAATGATTGCCCGTGTATCCATCAGCGGCGTACAGAAAGGTGCAGGCGGTGCTCCAGGCGAGTTGATGGGGTATTTCGCCTCCGGAAAAATCGGCACTCTTTTGGGCAATACGACAGCGGGTGTATACGGAATTCTTACTGAACTGCCGGAGGGTGTATCGCAAAGTACAGCGATTCCCATTGCCCTGAAAGATGAAATTACCGACGGCAAAGCACAGCTATACTGCACACTGGATGAAACGGGCGTACACAGTTACGAGGTTTCGATACGAAAAATCCGGAACGCCGCCGATCATAAGTGCATGGAGATCACCGTAACGGATCCCGCACTTATCGAAAAAACAGGCGGTATCGTCCAAGGGATGTCGGGCAGTCCGCTCATTCAAAATGGCAGGCTGATCGGTGCCGTGACGCACGTTCTCATTTCCGATCCAACGAAAGGATACGGAATTTTTATCGAAAATATGCTGGATATGGCGGAGTGAAAATGGAAGCCGAGGCGGTGCGCCTCGGCTTTTTCCTGTCACGCATACATAGTGGTCGCTCAAAATTTCTGTCCCAAATACGCACATTTTTGTCCCCGTTATTTCTTGACATAGGAGGCGGCATGTATTACAATATACGTTGAGGTGATAAAAATGTTGAAAGACCGTGTTAAGAATAAGGAAAAGCTGATCGGTATGTACGTACAGCTGGCAGATATCAGCATTGCACGAATCGCAGGTCTTGCAGGATACGATTTTGTATGGGTAGATCTGGAGCACACGTATATGTCCCTTGAAACCCTCCAAGGACACGTAACCGCCCTTCGCGGCACCGGTACGCCGGTTATCGTACGCGTTCCCCAGAATGATCTGACGTTTACAAAAAAAGTACTGGAAATCGGCGTGGACGGCATTATTTTTCCCATGATCCGTACCGCGGAAGAAGCGGATAAAGCCATTCGTTCCACACTGTATCCTCCTTACGGCGATCGGGGATTCGGCCCCATGAATGCCATTGATTTCGGGATGAAAAACGTAAAGGAATACATCGACAATACAAAGGACGAGCTGTGCCGCTTCATTCAGATCGAGCATAAAGACGCTATCGAAAATCTGGATGTGATTATGGAAAACGAATACATTGACGGCTACATCTTCGGGCCTAACGATCTCTCCGGCTCCTACAATATGCTGGGACGGCCCTTTGAGGATAAGATCACCGCGATCATGAAAGAAACCATCGACCGCCTGCATGCCAACGGCAAATATACCGCCATCGCCTCCGGCGGATGCACGGAGGAAGTGATCCGCCACTGGAGCAGCTTCGACGTAGAAATGCTTTCTGCCGGCGCAGATTTTGAATTTATCCGGGACGGCGCCATCCGGAACCGCATGAATCTGGAAAAGATTCACAAAAACAAATAATTCTAAAAGCCGCAGTTCAAGTGCGGCTTTTTCTATTCTTCACTGCATTTGGAAATATGATACACGCTCTCTGCTGTATAAGCGCCGCTTGCCTCTGTCAATACTGTCTGTATCAACCTTCAAAAGTAAGGACTGAAATACGGACATGTACTACAACAAAGTAGAAATATGCGGCGTAAACACAGCCAAACTTGCCACCCTCACAAGCGATGAAAAGCGGGAGCTTCTCCTGCGATGCAAGGCAGGTGATACGGAAGCCAGGCAAAAACTGATCGACGGTAATCTCAGGCTGGTTCTCAGCATCATTCAGCGATTCACCAACCGCAGAGAGAATCTGGATGACCTGTTTCAGGTAGGCTGCATCGGGCTTATCAAAGCCGTGGATAATTTCAACACAGAACTGGACGTAAAATTCTCCACGTACGCTGTTCCGATGATTATAGGCGAAGTGCGCCGCTATCTCAGGGACAACAACACAATCCGCGTCAGCCGTTCCATAAGAGATCTGGCGTACCGTGCGCTGCAGATGCGTGAGCAGCTGTCCCGCACGGCATCCACAGAACCCACTCTTGCGCAAATTGCCAAAGAGCTTGGGGAGAAGGAAGAAGCAGTACACCAGGCCATTGAGGCGATAGTAGAGCCGGTATCCCTGTATGAACCCATATATAACGACGGGGGCGATTCCATTTACGTAATCGATCAGATCAGCGATACCACCTCCACAGACGAAGCATGGCTGGAAAATATCGCACTGAAGGAAGCCATGAAAAAACTCACCGACCGGGAAAAGAAAATCATACAAATGCGTTTTTATAAAGGAAAAACGCAAATGGAGATCGCTGAGGAGATCGGTATTTCCCAGGCACAGGTATCACGGCTCGAAAAAGGGGCGCTGGAGCATATCCGCAAGCAGATGTAGTAAAAAACGGTGGACAATCGATCCACCGTTTTTTATGCTGTTACTGTTATTTACCTGTTTTTTTTCGGTCGTTGACAAGCATGCCGATAAGTATTGCACACAAAATGATCGCGTTGGTGGCAAACGGTCCCCAGGAGCGTGTAATGATTCCGTAGGCGCTCCAAAGACAAACGTTAATCAGACTCCACGCTCTATACATTTTGCCGTTCTCCTGGGAAATGGAAGCAACGTACGGAATGGCCGTAAGAATCGGCAAAATAACAACCCAGGAGTGATTAAATATCAGATTGGCTGAAACGCTGGACAGGACAAACAGGACGAGCAGCCATTTGGGAATTTTCTTGTTTTTCACACAGAAAAAGAAATTGATGACTGCCATGATGGCCCCGAGTCCGCAGGAAATGCCGCCGCTTACGTTGTCCACGACCACATAACTCAACGTCATGAAAAAGTTGGACAGAAACGCAAGCACCAGAATGAGATGCATATTACGTCCCTTGAACAGCATGGAAAGCGCTATACACAAGAGAGACAGTGCACTGAGAACAAAGGAAATAATCTGCATACGGTCCGAAAAACCGGGCTTATCATTTTCCTGTCCATCATCGGGAATGTCTGTAATTTCACCGGTCATATCCGCTGTCGCCGCGGGGGCGGCCGTTTCGGTAGTTTCCGGTGCGTCGGAAACCGCCGGCTCCTCTGGCATGGTTTTCAGAAGAGAGATGGTATCCACTACCGTAATCTTATCGCTGTCGTTTGTTCCCAGATTATAGGTTGTGAGCTTCAGCTCGCTTTCAGAAACGTCAATAGGGGTCAGATTTCTCGTAGCCGCCGTGCCGGTAACTGCCGCATAGATATTTTCGAACTGCACTTTATTCACCTGAGAACCGGAGCTGGTAGCACCGGTAACGTACAGAATTCCATCGGGCGCGATGGCCTTCACAGGCTTTGAGGAGGTCTTCAAATCCGTATGTACCGTACCTGTGGCATCCTTCCAGCTTATGAATTTCGGCTCCATTGTGCCGTCCTCGTAAATGTAGGAACCGCTTTCGTACGGCGTAATGATCGAAGCATCGATATAATTGCCGCTTTCATCCATGGCAGGCTTCAGGATATGGGTACGTGTATAGGAATGATCGTGACCGGAAAGAACCAGATCCACGCCGTTTTCATAAAGGATGGGCAGCAGATACTCTCTTATATTGGTATACGCATACTGCTCCGTTCTGTTATAAATACCGGTGGACTCGTTTACCGTATAGTTGCCGTGATAACTGGAGCCAAAAGGCGAATGATGATACAAAGCAATGGTCCAGTCAAAGGTCTGATCCTTCGTTTCCTCCATCACTCGTGCGATGAAAGCGCCGTGCTCCTCCGCCGCCGCTTTATCCTTAGCCCTGGCTGCTTCCGCGCCGGAGTTGTCCTTGAACGTATTCGTGTTCAGAACGATAAAGAGCACAGAATTATAAGTAAAGTAATAGTCAGCGCTGTGCAGATAAGAGCCGGCGCTGGTTTCATAACTCGCGCCGTAGTACGTACCATCCGGTTTCGTCAGCATATTGGGCAGATTTACGTGGAAAGGATAGATGGCATACGGCTGGTTGTCATGGTTACCGAGTGTGGTTACCGTAGGAAGAGAAAGCAATTCCTCGTGGTTGGAATACGCATCCCACTGCAATTCATGACCCTGGTAATTCTGCAGATATGTATTGAGCTGATCGCCGGCAGACATGAGAAAATCCACCCCGTCAAACTCAGGGGCACTCATCAACTGGGAAAGGGTTCGGCCCCAGGCCTCGCCGTCCCCGGAAATGCACTCCCAGTTCTTAGAGGAATCCCCGCCGTATCCGCGTCCGATCTGGGGATCACCGGCAAAAGCAAACGTAAACGAATCAGAACCGCCTGTGGTAATCGTATGAATCTCTCCAAGGTCCGTTCCATTGGCAAGCTGATAGCAGTATTCCGTATCCGGTTCAAGGTTTGCAATGGTTGCCTTGTTGGCAAAGTAACTTTCTTTTTTCGACTCCGTTCTTTCGGCGGTCACCTGAGTGGCACCTGCCGGGAACGCACCGCCGTTCATATCGGACTTTTTTGCGTATGTAACTGTACCGTCCGCCTCGGAGACGGAATACCAGGTGAAGTTCAGTTCAGATTCATCCGCACCGAGCTGCAAAACGATATTTGTATGTTTTGGCGGCTGGGTAAACTCCACAAGCGTCGTTGCTGCTTTTTCTGCACCGGCGGCGTGAATCTTTACAACAATATCCTGGGTTTCCGGGTCAAACTGCGCCGGATCGTATGCCAGTTTCGTAAAAGGAGCATCCTGCTGATCCACCAGCAAAAGCGTGTGTGCGGACTCAATGTAACTGGGAATTTTGTCCGGCGATACTGTATACGGCACAGTATACATCATAACCGTGAAGGTGCCCTCACCGTCCGCAGGAAACATATCTTCGGTAACTTCCACGTACGCTGTTTCACCAATCACCGTACCGGCATCGGTCGCAACAAGATCGCGCAGCTCTGCGGCAGGCGCATATGGCAGCGGTGTTGTAAGATTGCGCCAGAACATGGCTTTCACACTTTTTGCGTTCTGGTAAGTGGAAAGGAACGGCAATATATCGTATTCGGCAAAAGCAAGGGCGTTATGGGCATTCACGTACAGCGCCTTCTGACTGCCCACAAGACGGCCGATCATTTTCCCGTCCGCGTCGTAGGCAGCCAGCATAGGCGTAACTGCTCCACCTGCAGACGAGTCCGCAGCCATCTGGATCTTTATGGGATCGGCAACACTGGTAGTCAAGGAGAAATTGTCAAGCTGGAAATGAATCTTCTGTCTTTCTTCCCCGACATCGTAGGATTTATCATGAAAAACAAGGCAGAGCAAATTATTCCGGCTGGTTCCCCATGTGTTGACGCGCTTGAAATCCAGGCTCTTTTCGGCACCGCTTTCATCGCGCACCGTACCCACAGCCGTATCGCCGCCGGGCTCATTGGTGATCTCGATGTGATACCATTTTCCGCTTTCAAACTGGTCTGTTGAAAACTCAAATCCTTTTTTGCCTCGTTCCGTGGCGAGATTATTATCGTCATAGACAGAAAGATGTACTGTTTCCTTGGTCGTTCCGTACACCTTATAAAAATCAAACGATACCGTATATCCCTGCGGCAGTTTCGGCACATTAAAACCAGTGGAGTAGACAGCTCCGGTTGGATTCCGGCGAGCGGTATTTTCCGTTTTGTCTGAAGCAAGGACACTCCAGTCCATGGCGGAATAATCAACATCCAGCACCGTATTTCCACTGCCGTCTGCGGCAGATTTTACTGATACAGGAACACCGTAGGTAGTGTATCCCTCTGAAAGCGTGGGGGTCTTCTCTTCGTAATCTTCACGGAAAAGTTCTTTCTCATGCGCCGCATCCAGTTTTTCAGGAACAAGCACGTTCACAGCCGGCACAGCAGATACGGCAAACAGATCATCCAGAAGATACGTACCTTCTGCAGAGCCGATACCGGTGATGCGGACAGCATTTTTGTATACAGTTTGCGATCCGGCAGTATACAGAACAGCCGTCTCCATCCACTGCTTTCTCACCGGATTGTAAAGCTGAGCTGCGGAGGAACCGTTCTTCAGCACACATGTAAATGCACCGTCCGTGCCTACGGCAAAATTCTCAGGCAAAAGGAACACAGCGCTGTTTCCGGCATCATCGTACAACGCAATCTCAAGCTGGCTGCCGGCAAAACGTTTCTCCGCTTCAAAAATAACGGCAGAGGAATCACCGAGGCGAAACACGGATGTGGAATAGACAACGCTTGCGCCGCCGGGCACGGACAGCTTACCGTCTCCGCTGACGGCAGTAACGGAAATATTGCCGCTGCTATCCGCAGGCGAAGGGTTTAGGATATCGAAGTCAATACTCAGTTCAACACCGCCGCGGACTGCCGCCGTACCACCGTTTGCCAATACAGCCGGCACACACAGGGGGATGAGCAGACACAGTGTCAGGAAGAGCGACGCATAACGAGATAATTTCATAGTCATCAGTAACTCCCTTACAATTCGTTACTTTAAAATATTAAGGAAACGCGCCACTTCTTTGCCGATCTTTTCCGCCATCCGGAGAAAACCAATGTCCGTTGGATGGACGCCGTCTACCAGTTCGCAGCCAGTATAGCAGTCGGAAAAGTACTCTTTTCCATCAATAAAAACAACGTTCCGGTCCCCTGCCGCCTTGGCGCGCTCTACCGTATCTTTCACGATCCGGCGGCGTTCTTCATTGTCAGCGGATCCGGTGTAATCAGGCCGGGAAGCGCAGATAATCGGCAGGTCCGGCTGTTTATCCCGAATGATGCGGAACATTCTTTCGTGCGTCTTTCGGAGAAACTCCGGGTCCGGCGCGTTATGATCGTAATCGTATACGAACACGCTCATGTGGAGGGCAGCGATATATTCGGCGACTGCATCCTCTGCCTTTGCGTTTCCGTTGAAGCCAAGATTCAAGAAATCACAATCCAGCATTCGGGAAATAATTGCCTCATACGTATTTCCGGGGCGGGACGCACAGCCGCCGTGGGTAATGGAAGAACCGTAATACACCACCGGCTTTTCATACGTATATGGGCGCGGCGGCTCCACCACCGCATCCGCGTCCAAATACAGATACAGCCTGGACACTTCGCTGAACAAGGGGAAATTCAAAGTCAGCTCCCGCATCTTTTTTTCCGGAAACGTATACTCGGACTCAAAACCGTTTTCAATAGTGTACGGCGGGATAAACGTATGGGCATACATTTCCCTGCCGTTTTCCCTGTTATAGAGGTCAAATCCTGCGCATCCGGTAAGCGCATCGTGTGAGTATTTCCATATACACGGCATCTCCGCGTGAATGGCAATATAAGAAGAATCGGTTCTGAATCTGAGCCGTGCACCGGTTGTGTTGGCGTGCAGCCAGTGCACGTTTCTGCTGACAGCCAGTGCAGCATCCTCAGGCATACGGCGGAATTTGTCATCCGGCGCATCCGTTGGCGGAATAATACCGTGCAGTTGAAAAGGGGCTTTCCGCACGTCATACACGGTCACGTTCTCCCGGCTGATCTTACACTCCACTTTCAGATTCGGATCAATTTGAGAAATGTCCATGGATCATTCTCCCTCAAAGAATCTTCTCACCGTCAAAGAGAATCACACCGGTACCGGAACCCATTTTTCCGCCGGCTTTCAGATATTCTATGTAGTTTCGTCTGAGGCGGGTATCCGTGGGTGCCTTATCCAGCGTTTCGGGTCCCTCGTATACCATATTGAAGATCCGCCAGAAATCACTGCCGGTCTCCCTCTCCTTGGTGCTGACAATATCAAAAAGAGCAGCGAATTTCCGCGTATTGGATCCTTCCGGATACATCACGATGGTAGGCGGATACAGAAGCCAGGAATAGCACACGATCTTCAGAATACCGTCTTTCAAACTGTCCTTATTGAACTCATACAGTTTTTTGAAAGAATCCATGACAGATTCCGGCGTCAAAGGTCCGCTGGACGGAATATGGCAGCTGAAACAGGCATCGCCATTTTTCAGAATTCCTTTATAGTCTTCGCCGCCCCACGTATGCTTATCGAACTGCAGACGACCGAAAGGCATACGCTCGCAGGTATAGAACATTTTAAACCAGTCCACGAACGTGCCCCAAATGCCGTATACGTCGTGGCACTCGATCAGCTTATATTTCAGATCTGTCACAGACTCCCAATACATATGCTCCGGGAGGTTTTTCTGTTTATAGATATAGTACAGCGATTTTGTACACAGAATCCAGAAAACCATATCGGAAGTGTATCGGTGCACGCCGGATTCCTTCGAAACGTTTTCAAGAATCGGAACAAATGAGTTGTCCGTTCCGCAGTACATAGCGTCCATGGCTTCGTAAATGCCGGTCAGTGCTTTTGGGGACGACAGGATCTTCCGGTAGGCCGCCTCCAAACAATCCGCAGCTTCTTCGGGAAATCCTGTTTTTTCACAAAAATCTCTTACCATACTGAACCTCCTGTTCAATCCGCGTTACTTGGCAGAATTGAAAATTCATACTTTTAATTATATCACTATTTTTCATGGTGTCAATAAATTTCAGCAAAAAAAGCACAGCCGCAGAGCAATGTCATTTAGATAAGGCTGTAGAAGTTTAGATAAGGGTAAATCCATAAACATATCCCATTTCTGCTAAGAATACCGTTTAGTAAAGTATTTCAATTATAAAAAAGACGGGAATACCCATATCACCACAGTAGTTGCGGTGGCATGGATGTTCCCTCTTTGTTTCAGTGGTTATTTATTTTTCTGAAAACATTACTTTTTAGAGCGTGATCTTGTAAGAAATGATGCCCTTACATTTTTTCTCATTTTGAAAATATAAAAGTTTTATCATTACGTATATTACTTTAATTATAAAATTGCGAACGATGTGTTTAGATATGGCAATACCGCTGTGGTATTACGATTATTCAAATAAAGCTTTAAAATCTTCGTAATCACGGATGAAATCAAATACGTCCCTCTTGCTCATTTCCTTGATATTATCGAGATGCGTTCCTTCTGAATGATACCACTCTCTTGAATCGATGGTAATGTGATCAAACAACGGCGCTGTATACCTATACTCACCGAGTGCGATTGAATCAATCAAATCGTACTCTTTCACATGATATATTGCTTCTTTCAAGAATTTTATTGCTGATTCAGCGTTTCCTTCGGATGCCGCAATTTCAGCTTTTCTGAATTTGATGTGACTCATCAAGTGGTGATATTCGCAGTAATTCCCGTCTGGAATCATTGCTTTAATGATACTTTCTGCGGCTGTACAGGTATCCTTGTTATCTCCAATATTGCTCCAGAGCAGCACATGGATAAGAGCTCCGAAATGTTTTTCAAGATACTTCTGTTTATGACAGATTTGTTCATCACCATCAAGACAACTAACAAGCAATCCTTCTTTCTCTGTCGGATCTATTTTTGTTTCGGGGAATAAATCCAAATAACGTCTTGCTTCCTTTTTGTCTCCTTTTCCACAGAAACAGCCAACAATGTACCAAATAGCCCGCGCTTTTATTTCGTCATCATCTGTATTTCCGATTACCCTATCAAATATCTTTATGACTCGTTCTCGTACCTCTTCAAACTCTTCTCCATTAGGTAATGTCGCTATAGCTAAGTTCCAAGTATCTATAGCATAACAAGTCAGCCACTTCATATCAGACGGGTATTCATGGGTGGCAGTTTCTGCGATCAGTAAACATGCCTCCGGGTAGTTTGTTTTTGCTGCTTCATCGTACAATCTTTCAAGTTCTTCCAGTCGGGTGTCAGATTCTTTTGCTCCCAGCAGTTCATCCGTAGATACGCCTAATGCTTTTGAAAGCGGAACAATCAGCGCAAGATCAGGCATTGTCAGACCACACTCCCATTTGCTGACCGACTTATAGGTAACACCGAGATATTCTGCCAGTTTCTCCTGTGTGAGATCATTCTTCTTCCGCAGTTCCTTGATTCTTAGTCCAATATTCTTCATATGTTTTCTCCTTTTTCAAAAGTAAGCCGTGCACCGCTTCTGTATATAGTATAACATAATAACAATACACTCACAACACCATCTTCGCCGAGTCGAACTCTCGCAATGGGAGAGTTCGCTTTCTTGCCGTATAAAAAAGACCCCTCGATTGCTTTTAACAACAGAGGAATCTTTCGCGTTAGGTTTTATCTAAACTTTTACCGCTTTATCTAAATGACATTGGCCGCAGAGGCTGTGCTTTTGCCATTTTCAGTCCACATGGTCAGAGTATTTTTTCTCCGTCAAACAGGATTACCCCCGTACCGCTGCCCATCTTATTACCCGCCTTCAGATACGCCGCATAGTTCCGTCTCAGGCGTGTATCCAAAGGCACACGGTCCAGCGTTTCCGGCCCTTCGTACATCGTATTAAAGATCCGCCAAAAATCCACGGAGGTGGAGCGCTCTTGCATACCGATTATATCGAAAAGCTCATAAAATTTCCGGGTGTTGGAACCCTCCGGGTATAACTCAATGGTGGGAGGATACAAAAGTCCGGTAGTAGTCACGATTTTCAGAATACCGTCCGCAAGGCTGTCCTTATGGTATTCGTACAGTTTTCCGATAGAATCCATGACAGATTCCGGTGTCAGCGGTCCGCTGGACGGAATATGGCAGTAAAAGTACGTATCGCCTTTTTTCAGAATGCCGCGATAATCTTCCCCGTCCCACGCACGCAGATCGTACTGCAGCCGACCGAACGTCATACGATCACAGGTAAAAAAGCGGTCGAACCACTGGGTAAAAACACCCCAGATCCCGTACACGGAATAACACTCCATCAGCTTGTATTTGAGATCCATCATGGCATCCCAGTACAGATGCTCCGGGATATTCTTCTGCTTATAAATATAGTACAGCGGTTTGGCACAGTGAATCCAGAACACCAGATCGGAAGTGTATCTGTGCACGCCGGATTTTTTTGATACGGTCTCAAGGCTCTCCGCAACGGACGGGCGTGGTTGAGCGGAATACACCTTATCCATCGCTTCATAGATCTCGTGCACAGCCGAAGGGGACTGCAGAATCTTTCTGTACGCCGTCTCAAGGCACACTACGGCCTCTTCGGGGAAGCCGAGTTTTTCACAAAAATCCTTTACCATACGTCAACTCCAATTGAAAACGCGATGGTTTGCGTCGCTTATTTTAATCCAGAATATCCTTCATGACATTCTCCAGAGCTGCCGCCATGGAGGCAAATCCGTAATCGGTAGGATGACAGCCGTCCACCGTACCCTCATTGCCGCACAATGCCATAAGTGCCGGTCCATCCAGGAAGTATACGTTTTTATCTCCGGCGGCAAGTGCGTTCTTATAGGTCGTTTCCACACAGCGGCGGCGGTCCACTTCCGGTTCAAGCAAATAAATCTTCGGTCGGCTCATCATAATGACCGGTATGTCCGGATGCTTGGCGCGCACGGCTTTAAACAGCTTTTCATGGGTCGCCCAAAGATGCTCGGGCGTGGGTGCGTTGTGATCGTAATCCAGCACAAACATGGACATATCAAGACCGCTGAGATACTCAATCATGGTATCTTCTGCTCTGGCATTTCCGGAAAAGCCAAGATTTATATAATCCATATTGAAACGTCTCTCCAGAACGCTCTGATAACTTCTGCCGGGACGGGAGGCGCAGCCGCCCTGGGTGATGGAAGAACCATAGTATACCACCGGTTTTTCGTTTCTGTACGGTTTGGCAGCCTGTACCACGGCATCCTCCTGGAGACCGATATATACCGCGTTCACATCACTGTAAAGGGGGAGATTAATAGTAATTTCGCGAAGCTGCTTTGAGGGCAGCGGAACTTCCCCGTCAAATCCTTCAGTGATAGAAAAAGGAGGAATAAATGTCTTCACAAACACGCCGTCCGCATACAGATCAAATCCGATGGAGCCGGTGAGTGCAAAATGCGACATTTTACCCAGTGCTTCTTTCATTTCTGCGTGAATAACCACATAAGGGCTGTCCGTCACAAAGCGGATACGGCCGCCGGCCGTATTGGCGTGAAGCCGCCAGACGCCGTCGCTGACGGATTTGGCAACGGATTCCGGCATACGGCGGTATTTACCGTCCTCCCAGTACACGCCGTGAATGGAAAACGGTGCTTTCTGCGGATCGTAGAACCGCATATCCTCCCGCTGAACTGTAGTTGGCACGGCAAAGTTCTTGTCAATGCTTGCGATGTCAGACATTTTTTCTTCCTCCGATATAAATATCATTGTTTATTTTATTTCACCGGCAGACACCTCGGTCTGCTCTTTTTTGTTCCGTTTCCAATCGTAGCGAAGCATGGCAATGAGAAGTGACGAAATGCCCATCAGATCACCCAGACAGGAAGCATACGCACGACATGAAAAATTGTAAATAAACCAGAACGGACCGCCAAGAATACAGACACGGCGTATGTTCTTTTCCTTCGTCAGCCAAAGCCCGCAGGTCTGAAAGAGCACCGCGGCAATGGGAAACAGACTGAACACGTTTTCGTATACCGTAAGTCCCGCCGCCACAATGAACGAATTCACCGCAATCAGGATAGGAATACGATACTTTTTTACAAAAGGCGTTTCCTTCTTTCCGGCAACAAAGGTAGAAATCATAGCAGAAAAATCCATGACCGCCCCTTCAAAGGCGAACAGTAATACGTACTGCAGAATAAACAGTGCTCTTGCCGTCATATTAACCGCGATAATTCTGCCCCTCGTTTTTTGCTGGTATCCTAAAAGAAGAACAACGATACCGACGATTCCGACGATTTGACCGAGTGTTTCCATAAACCCTACCAGAATTCCATAGTGATAAAAACATACGTGATGCTTGATTATATCACAGAATCCGCCTTTATGCAAGTGCAATTTCCAATTTCATCTATGGATATCTAAGTTCCCGTTTATCCGTTGAACGAATACTGTTGACAACGTGCAGCGGTGCTGATATAATTAGGCATATAAGGTAAACTTATCATCCTGAAACAATGAGGTAAAACGATGGAAAAACTGAATATTATCCCTACACCGCAGTATGTTTCCGCTCGCCGTACAGAAGGCGTATCTCCTCTTTTACGAATTCGGACGGTGTACTTTTCCGCTGAACTTGCAGCACAAGCCGGGGAGGGACTGAAATTTTTACCTCTGTATGGACGTGCCACTGCCGCAGACGCAGATCTTGTAATCACAACGGTTCCGGACGATGCCGCTGTTTTTCCGGTCTCCGTTGATGAGGCCTGGTTTTCACCCGTCAATGCCCGGGAACAGGGGTACATCCTCAAAGGATTTTCCGACGGACGGATTCTACTGTACGCCCGTGAGCCCCTGGGCATTATGTACGGTATTGCGACGCTTCTGCAAATTCCGGCAATTGAAAACGAATTTGAAATCAAGGATTTCCCCGATTTTCGTTACCGGGGCAACAAATGGCTCATCTGGAACGAGACGGAGATCTGGTCCTACGATTTCGGCGACGGCGTGGATGCGTTCCGGGAACGGATCCTACGAAAACTGGATCTGTGCCTGAAATACAAAATCAACATGATTTTCTTTGACGGCTGGGGTGCTGATATCAACCGCACGCCTCACTACAAGGATCTGATGCGCACGTGCAACGCCGAAGCACGCAAACGCGGGATTCATCTGGTATTCGGAGCGTATACCATGGGCTACGGACTGGCCTCCTACAATTTCGGCAAGCATTTCGGCAAAGTCTACAAAAACCGCAGAAACTATCCCGATGGCGATACGTACGAATGTCTTGGCACGTTCATACACGATAAAGACCAAAACGGCGGTATACCGTTTGTTACCGGGCGGGAATTCGGAACGTGCATTTCCAATGAAGCGCTGATGGACGACAAGCTGGACGAGCTTTGTACCTTCGTAAAGGAAGTGCAGCCGGGGGCTCTCTACCTCCACAATATGGATTCTCATCTGATCGATCAGCGGCTGTGGCTGGCACGCTGCGACAGCTGCCGCAAAAAATGGCCCAACGATGAGGTGCTCGCCGAGGACGGCATGGCAGGTGCGTTTGCCTTTTTCTTCGATAGGCTGAACGGTGCTTTGCAAAGCGTCACCGCCGAGGGATATGATGCAGCCCGGGATCTGCTGATTTTCAACGTATCCCCGGGATATATGTGGTACGTGATTACAGATGAAGAGGTGCGGGATGCCAACGCCTTCTGGGAAGCGGTACAGAAATACACAAAGATAAAAAACAATGTGTTCCCCATGTTCCGCGAAATGTACACCAACATGGATGACGATCGGCTCAGAATCCGGGACATAGTGGCAAAATCCTGGCAGGGTGAGCAAGGCTTCGGCATCATCAATTTCAGCGGCGGTGACGGATTTTACACGGACAAGCTGTTCTTTATTTCCTCCGTATTCAATTACATGTTCAAAGGCGCCGATGCACTGATTACCTGCTGCGGCAATGCGTTCCAGGAGCCGCTTCAGGTATTCAACGCTGAGTACATGTGGAACTGCGAAAACAGCGATTTTTACAATATCTCGGACGTACCCACAGACTACGATGCCTTTCTTCAGCTGTACCACGACTGCCGGGATACGAAAATCCGTCCCCCGGAAATCTACAAAGACGGCGGTATGCTGGATATTATCTGCGAAAAGCTGTACGGCGATCACGGGGCCGTGATGACAAAAATTTTCAAGCTGTGCGGCAAAAAGGAAGAGTGTGTGGTTCCCTACCCCTGCAGCAAGGAAACGTACACCGCCGGCAACGACGTGTTGATCAAATTCCGTTGGGACAACGAACTTCCCCGGGAGGAAATCGATAGGCTGATCGCTTCTTTCAGCGAAATGCGGCATCTCAATGAGACGGCCCTTCAGCTTATTGAGAACGAAAAGGCTGAAAACGCAGACGTCCATTCGTTCTATGAAATGCTTTCGCTCAATCAGCCGCTGGTTGTGATGTGGCATGAATATCTGCAGTTCTATAAAGAAGCGGATGCTCTTCTGAAAGACGGAATCGGTGATAAAGAATCACTGCTTCAGTGGGTACAGGCAGGTAAAGAACGCGCAGCGGAAGCAATGCGGGATCACAAAAAAAGCAGTTTCCAATTTGCCGATGCCATGGAGGGGGCACTCGCCAAGCGGGAAGCCCTGCTTGAGGTTCTCGAATACAATCACGAACTGATTCTCCGCAGTCTCAACACAGGAAAGCGGATCCCTGATGATCGGAAGATCCTCACAAAGAACGCCTGGTGGTAAAACGGTTCCAGAAAAAGGAGGTGCTGCATTTGCAAATGCAGCCCCTCCTTGCACTTACCCATGCCCGATACGGCGGTCATTTTTTGCCCGTTTCGGGCAAAAGGAACTCTCACAGCATATTCCTGCGGGATTTCAAATTCTTGCGTCTCTGCCGCAAAAATTCGGGGCTGTCACATCTAAATGCGACAGCCCTTTTAACGTTTAAGCGTTCTTTTCTTCTTCAATGATTTTAAGCATATTCGCCGTACAGCCGGTAAGGAAATCATGCCAGATTTTTTCATCAAAAAACAGATTCTCGCCCGTTTTCATAAGATGCGCCGCTTTTTCCTCCGTTCGGTTGTTCCATACGTGATTGCCGATAAACACATCCACGCGTTCTTTCTGTAATCGTTCTACCGAAGCGAGATAGTCGTCTACGCAGCCGTCGTATTCGTAGTTACCGCGGGAAAGCGTGTTTGTTCCAGCACCGCCGAACATACCGACTCGATACGTTTTTTCATTATCCACCGTATCAAAAAACAGCGACACGGTACCCTTCGTATGACCGGGTGTTTCCATAAAGTGAACCGTTGTATTGCCGAGAGTCAGCGTATCCCCGTCGTGAATTATAATGTCCGGCTCACAATACCGTTTTACATTTTCCGCGTCCTCGCACCCGATGAGATTCTTCGCACCAGTCAGTTTCGCCAAGGCACCGCTTGCCTCGGCATGATCCCAGTGCCAATGGGTATTGATGATATACTTCACATTTTCCGGGCGAAATCCGAGTTTATAGATTGAATTAATCAGAAGATGCAGACCGTCCATATAGCCCGTATCGATGAGAATCAAACCGTCCCCGGTATCGATCAAGTGGCTGGAAGCGGGACGCATGCCTACGAAATACACGTTCCCGGCAATTCTGAAAGGCTCTATCGCCTCGTTCAAAAAGGCAAGCAGTTCTTCCCTGTTCTTCACAAAAATGTGTCCCTCTCTATCCGTTCCCGAAATTTTAAAACAAAAGGCCCTGTCAAACGACAGGGTCTTTTGCGTGGTGCTCCATCGGAGATTCGAACTCCGGACACCTTGATTAAAAGTCAAGTGCTCTACCGTCTGAGCTAATGGGGCATCCAAAACGCCTATATATAATAGCACAAAAACCTGTGCGTGTCAAGTGTTTTTTGCAGATTTTTTGAAAAACTCCCCCGGATTTTCCGAGGGAGTTTCAAAACGTACGTTACTGCGGTTTATAGCTGTCCTTCAGACTTACGGAACGGTTGAACACCAGATGATCGGGCGTACAGTCACGGCTGTCCGGACAGAAATAGCCCAGACGCATAAACTGATAGGATGCCGGTGCTTTGGCATTGCGGAGAGATGCCTCCACTTTACATCCTGTGAGCACCTCCAGGGAAGCAGGATTCAGGCAAGCCATAAAGTCCTTTCCTGCCGCATCCGGATCGGCATCGCTGAACAGGTTATCGTACTGCCGCACTTCGGCTTCCGCACAGTTTTCCGCATCCACCCAGTGAATAGTCGCGCCCTTGACCTTGCGGCCGTCGGCAGGATCACCGCCCCGGGAATCGGGATCGTAGGTAGCCAGCACCTCGGTGATATTCCCCTCGTCATCCTTAACGAATCCGGTACAGGTAATCACATACGCGCCCTTCAGACGGCACTCCGGTCCCTCCGGATACAGCCGCTTATATTTCGGCACAGGCTCGGGAAGGAAGTCGTCCGCTTCGATCCACAGATTCCGGGAGAACGTAATCTCACGGGTACCGGCTGCCGGATCGTTGGGATTGTTTTCCACCTCAAAGACCTCACTCTTTCCTTCGGGATAGTTGGTGATCGTCAGTTTGATGGGTTTGAGCACTGCCATAACGCGCTGTGCAGTCTCGTTCAGATCCTCCCGGAGGCAGTATTCCAAAAAACCATACTCAATGGTATTGGGGCTCTTGGCAACGCCTACGCGGTCGCAGAAATTGCGGATGGCGCGGGGCGTATAGCCGCGGCGGCGCAGACCGCAGAGAGTGGGCATACGGGGATCGTCCCAGCCGGAGACGTAACCGTTCTCCACGAGGGCACGGAGTTTGCGCTTAGAAAGAACCGTATGATCGATGCCGAGACGGGCAAACTCGATCTGCCGGGGATGGTGCGGTACGGAAACATTCTCCACCACCCAGTTATACAGCGGTCTGTGATTCTCAAATTCCAGCGAGCAGAG
>JAZQDY010000067.1:0-18044 GCA_045547015.1 Eubacteriales bacterium
GGTCTTTCCCTGTCTCAGGGTACGCAGATTATCAAGGATGGTCTTTTCGGTTTTCACGTCAACGGCGGATACGGAGTCGTCAAGGATCAGCACGCTTGCATCTTTCAGAAGAGCACGTGCAATGGAAATTCGCTGCTTCTGACCGCCGGATACAGTCACACCGCGTTCGCCGAGAATAGTTTCGTAGCCCTCTGCAAATTGCTCGATGTTGTCATGGATGTCCGCCATTTTTGCCGCTTCACGGATGATTTCGATATCCGCTTCGCCGCGCGCGAAGGCGATGTTGCTTTGAATGGTGTCGCTGAACAGAAAATTATCCTGGGGTACGTAGGCACAGGACTGACGAACGGTGCGAATGGGAAGGGTGTTGATATCCTGTCCGTCCATGAACAAAGTTCCGTCGGGAACGTTGTAGGTGCGGAGAATCAAATCCACAAGCGTGGTCTTGCCCGCTCCTGTTTTTCCGATAATACCTACGTTCTCGCCCGCCTTGATCCTAAAGGAAACATCCGTAAGCGCATCATATTCTCCGCCGGGATAACGGAAGGTGAGATTGCGAAATTCGATATCACCCTGTAAGGGGGTGGATTCCTTCACGTCGGGACGGTCAACCACGTCGGGCTCAGCATCGAGCAGTTCACCGATACGCTTCAGGGACGCTTTGCCCCGGGAACGCATTTCAATGAGCTGGGACACTGCCATCACGGGCCAGATAATTGCGGTAAAGTAGCCGATGAATTCTACCAGCTGTCCGGCATCGAAGGTACCGTGCAGCACCAGATAACCGCCGTAACCGAGGATGACACAGACTACCGACTCTACGAACAGGGTTACAAGTACCGTCAGCAGAGTGGACAGTTTGGTGTGTGCTACGTTGGTGTCTTCATTCGTTTTATTGATCTCACGGAATCTTATGTGCTTGACTGTTTCCTTGACAAATGCCTTGACTACGGCAATGCCCGAGAAGGTTTCCTGAGAAAAGTCGGAAAGAGAGGAAAATGCCGCCTGGCGTGCATCCCATCTCTTTTCCAGATGGTGATCCAGCACTGCGCCGATGCCGAAGAGAAACAGCATGGGGATCATGGAAAAGAGTGTCAGGAGAGGATTCATAGCGTACATCTTGAGAATGGCAAGGATGCCGAGAAACAGGGCGTCACAGAACATCAGAACACCCCAACCAAAGCAATCCTGTACCGTCTCAAGGTCATTGGTGAACAACGTCATGAGATTGCCCACCTTGTTGACTTGGTAATACTGCTGGGACAGATCCTTACAGCGGTCGAACATACGGCCGCGCAAATGGGTTTCCATACGAATGGCAGCACCGCGGAAGCAAACACGCCACAGGAACCGTCCGAACACCATGCAGAGAATGACGATGATCATAGGCAGGCAGACCTTGTCAAGAAGATAATCCATATCAAAGGGAAGGGTAACGCCGTTTTGCGTCACCGTTCCGTCAATGAGACCGTTGATTACCGATCGATAAAACTCGGGAACAAGAAGCTGCATATAATCAACAAGAACCAGTGCCGCGATCCCCAAAAGAAGGGCGGGCAGGTACTTCAAATAGTACCGGTTTATGTATTTTCCGAAAAGCAAACACTCCACCTCGTTTCAAATTTCAACAGCCTTGGAAGGCATAATTGCTTTGCAAAAAAAGCCACTATGTATTATCAATCTTAACGGGGACAATGTCAAGGCATTTTGTGTAAACTTTTGCAGATATTATGTTTTCGTTATCTTGCAACGTATCCGGCAGTGAAGAGCGGCTTTAATAATCCCCCGAAATTTATTGACAAATGCAAACTTTACGGGTATAATTAAATCAGTGATGCATTATTATCAGAGAAAGAAAAAGGGTATGAATATGACACGTGTAAGAAACGAGATTCCCGAAAAATACAAGTGGGATTTGACAGGCATTTATAAGACCGAGGCCGAGTTTGAGGCTGATTTTGCGCGTGCAAAGGAGTATATCGCAGATTTTGCACGACACCGTGATACGATGACCAAGTCGGCACAGGGACTCTACGATGTCCTGCAGGCAAGCACGGATCTGGATCGTGTGATCACAAAGCTGTACGAATACGCGTTTCTGTCCTCTGATCTTGACAAGTCGGATAACAAGTATCTGGCACTCAGCGGCAGGATTATGAATCTGGCCAATGAAGCCAATTCCGCCTCCTTCTTCCTCTCGCCCCTGCTGGTCAAGATTAAGGACAAGACCCTTGATACGTGGTACACCGAGCTGCCCAAGCTTTCCGAGTTCCGGCGCACCATTGAGCTGATTCGCCGTTATCGCAAGTACACGCTTTCCGATGATAAGGAACAGCTTTTAGCGGACGTTGGCATCTGCCTTGGCACCAACGCAAAGGTGGAGGGCGTTTTCTCCAATGCCGATCTGACCTTTGGCAAGATCCGCAATGCGGAGGGAAAACTGGTTGAGTTGACCAATTCCACCTACGTGCTTCATCTCACCAGCAAGGATCGTCGTGTCCGCCGTGCTGCCTTTAAGAAGCTCTATGCTACCTATAAGCAGTTTGGCAACACCTTTGCTTCCTTGCTCGGTAATACCGTAAAGGAGAGAACCACTCTTGCGAAGATCAGAGGATTTAACTCCAGCATTGAGGCATCCACCTTCAACGACGAGGTAACGCCCGTTATTTATAACAACCTCATTGATACCGTTAACCGTAATATGCAGGTGGTTTACGACTATTTCGATCTGAAAAAAGCGGATTTGGGACTTCCTGCTTTGCACATGTATGATCTCTATACGCCCCTCATTCCCGATTGTACCAAGGAATACAGCTTCGACGAGGCGGTAGAAACGGTTATTGATACGGTAAGAATCCTTGGAAGCGAGTACGCGGGTACACTGGAGGACGGAATCAAGAATCAGAAGTGGGTTGACGTGTACCCCACCAAGGGTAAGCGCGGCGGTGCATACAGCGCCGGCTGCTATGACACACAGCCGTACATTCTTCTCAACTACAACGAAAAGATTGATGACGTTTCTACCCTCGCGCACGAAGCAGGACATTCCATGCACTCCTATTACTCCCGTAAGAACAACACTCCGCAGGAGTCGAGCTATACGATTTTCGTAGCAGAGGTTGCCTCCACCGTAAACGAATTGCTTTTCTGCCACAAGATGCTTCGTGAGTCAAGCAGCCGCGAGGAGAAGCTGTCCATTCTCAACCAACTGATGGAAACCTATAAGGGGACGCTCTACCGTCAGACCATGTTTGCAGAGTTTGAGCGTGATATTCACGCCATGACCGAGTCGGGCATCACACTCACGCAGGAGAGTCTTTGCGATACGTACTACAATATCGTAAAGAAATATTTCGGCAAGAGCGTTGTGTGCGATAAGGAGATTGCACTTGAATGGATGAGAATCCCTCACTTCTATCGCTCCTTCTACGTATACAAGTATGCTACCTGTATTTCCGCAGCATCTGCTATTGTGCGCAGAATTGAGAGTGAAGGAGAAGCGTATATCAAGCAGTACCTTGCGTTCCTTTCCTGCGGCGGAAGAATCAGTCCCATTGACAGCTTGAAGGTTGCCGGCATTGATATGGCTGACCCGTCCGTTGTGGATGCGGCTATTACTGACTTCAAAGAAGCGATCGAAATGTTCAAAGAACTTTATTGATAAAAATGGATAAAAACGAAAACAGGACATCTGCGGATGTCCTGTTTGTTGCTTTATACCAATGAAAACGCTTTTTCCATTTGAAAGGACCTGTCAAAAACGTGGTCGTCTCGTGTGCGATGCTTTACACGCACCCGATTCTTCTCACTTGACCTTATCAAAATTTTCGAAGATCTCCTCCCAATCCTTGGGCGCCGTTCCCTCGGAGGCAAGGGAGAGGTAAGAGTTATAATTGCGGCATTTGTGCAGGTACTCCCGCAGATTTTCACTGCAGGTAGGATTGGCCGAGGTATTGGTGCGGACCACCTTGCCCATTTCGATCTCCACTACGCGGTAGGAGTTGATCGTATCCAACTTTTCGACCACGTTTCCCTCGGGATCGACCATGCCTGTGTAGGCGATATCCCAAAAAGGGGAAAGCTGACAGGATGCCATATACAGGGAGTGATCGATGGCACGGGTTCGCAGCTTCATTTCCCACTGTGGCTTCAGCGTATCGCCGTACAGGGGATACAGGATCAGCTGTGCCCCTTTATTGCCGACAGAAGCCGCCGCCTCCGGAAAATAGTTGTCAAAGCAGATAATAATGCCAACGCGTCCGAAATCCAGCTGGAATACGGGGTATTCCGTGCCGGGGACCAGGCCCTTTTTCTGTTCCGAGGCGGTGAGATTGCACTTGCAGTATCGTCCGACGAAATTCCCGTCTCTGTCAAGGATGTAAGAGGAGTTGCGGATCTTGCCGTCCTCCCCTACGTAATAATCCCACGGAACCACGTAGGCGTGGTATTTCCGTGCCAGCTCAGCACAGCGAGAGTGCCATGCATCGGCGATCTGTTTCAGTCTGTCCGGCTGTTTAAGGACGTCTCTGTTCCGTACGTACTGGAACGCCTCGGGGAAGAACACCAGATCGGCGCCCTCTTTCAGGCAATTTTCGCCAAGCGTCATCAAAGCGTCCTGCCGTGCCCCGATGTCAAAGGCCATTTCGTTGTCAATCTGTATAAGTCCTATCTTTGCCATAGCGATCTCCTTATTCCAGTGTTACTGTTTTGGTGATGCCGTCGAAGGTGACGGTGACGGCGTTTTCTTCCATGCGGATTTCCGGCTTTCCCCCGGGTTTTTCCCCGGTGGAGAAGAATACGGTGGTAACGAACCGGTATTCCCCTGCCTCAAGCATCTCCCCGGTGGTCCATATGGGGTAGTAGGCAAGGGGGGAGAGATTGTGCATGCCCGGATGGATCGTGCGTGTGCTAAGCACCGTGGGAACGTCAGACACTACGTTGATCTCACTGATCGTATCCCCGTAGGTGATTCTGGCACCATCAAACTGCACGCCGTCGTCCGTCACACCTACGCAGAATCCGCCCTCGCTTACCCGGTACTTCTGTCCGAGAACTACCTTGTGAATGCGGACGTGATATCCCTTTGACAGAGGCAGCACCCAGGTGGTGATTTTGCTCTCTGCGTCGTTGGCAAAGGGATAGTGACAGGATACCTGCATATCAGGCGTGCTGCTGAGCGTGTAGATCCTTGTACGCAGAGACTCCATGGAAGCATCCTTCGTGGACAGGGAGATCATATTGTCAAGGGCTGCCTTGTCCCGGGAGGAGATAGAAAATCCGGCGCGGGAGTTGTAGCAGAATTTTCCGTAATATCCCGCCATATCGTTGAAGGCGCTGTTGGTGGTCTGGAAATAGTGGATGGCGTTGTTGAACAGGGTCACGCCGCCGAAATCCTTTTCCGCCTTTATGAGAATAT
The DNA here is from genome assembly GCA_045547015.1 of Eubacteriales bacterium. Lineage (GTDB taxonomy): Bacteria > Bacillota > Clostridia > Oscillospirales > CAG-272 > SIG701. The sequence continues at coordinate 5,417 of JAZQDY010000067.1, forward strand.
CCAGCCCGTCCGTCTCACATTCCACGGTGTAGTCGCCCCGGTCAATCAGAAGCGGTGCCGCCTCGCTCTGCCAAAGGGGATGCTCCTCGCCCGCCAGCAGGCACATGAATCCCTCGGTGTAGCAGGTAGTGGCGCCGTCGGAGGCGTAGTTCTCGCCGAAGCGGGGAGAGGCGTACAGATAGCCGCAGGGGAAGCATCCGTCTTCGGTGGGGATGCTCTTTGTGAAATAGTAGTCGATATTTTTAAGAATGATGCTCTTGGCAAGACCCAAATCTATGCTGCAGCCTGCCGCCGCTGCCAGACCGAAGGCGGACACCATGGCAAAGCGGTAGCTGAGCGAGCGGCCGTAGGCGGGAACGCCGCCGTCCGTATCGAAATAGTGGGCGAAAAACTGCAGAAACTCCTCGCTTCGCCTTAGGTATTTCTCTCTTTTTTCGGCGTATCCCGGTGCCGTCTTATCGGCTACCAGTGTCCACAGCAGGGTGTATGCGTGGTGTGCCCACGCTTCGTAATAGTCAAAACGGCCGAAGTCCTTGCCGTCGCAGTACCAGCCGTGTCCTACGTAAAGTTCTTCCAGGGCGGCGTAGCCTTCCTTCATATACGGGTCGGCAGACGGATCGCAGTATCCCAGCTCCTTCAGGATCTCTATGCTGAAAATGGGATACCACCAGTGATTGTTGGGCCAGGAATTTTTCAGGGCGATCATGGCCTGGTTGTGGATCCAGCGGGCGATCTGCTCCTTTGTGTCCTTACCAAGCGGCTCCCACAGGGATTCTTTGGCGAAATGCACTGCCACGAGATAGGCGGCGGTTTCGGTAATGCACTGATTGGCAAAGCCGATCTCCGCCGTTTTGGGGATATGCCGGTCAAATCGCCGGGGCGAATCGGCAGCGGTGCCTTCGCAGATAACCTTCGTGATAAAATTGCATACGTGCACCGTCTCACCGCTCATGGGGATCACGAAATCCGGATCGGAAAGAAAAGGTGCGATGCCCCACAGCGGGCGGAACAGCTCCTCCAGCCGGGTACACTCGTATCCAACGTGATCCACCAGCAGGGGAACGTAATCCGACTCGTACCGTGCGGCGGTACGTTTCATCAGTTTTACATAGTAGTTTTTGGAAAGCTCGTACAGCTCTTTTCTTGAAGTAAGCATAAAATCCTCCTTTACCGCTTCGGCGGATAGCAGACGATGGCCTCGCCGCGCTTTACGGATACGGTGCCGCAGCCGTAGGGCACGAACCATTTTTCGCCCCGTTTGACGGAGATGCGCTGCGTTCCGATCAGAAGTTCTCCCTCTTCCGTTACCACCAGACTTACAAAGCTGTCGGGCAAGACGGTGCCGCCTGCCCGCAGTTTTGTGAGCGCAAAGCAGGGCGTATCTTCATAGGTGATAAGGGACGTGCAGAAGGCGTTCTGCTGTTTAGGCTCAATGAAATACGTTTTCCGTGCCGTATCCTCGCTTATGCCTTCGTAAATAAAGCAGTCCAGCATGGCGTCCTCGCCCACGCCGTAGTGAATCTGCATGGGCGTCAGCGCCTCCCCGGCCAGGGTGATCTTTTCCATACGCATGGTGTAGTCGGTGGGCTCCTGAATTTCCAGAAGGAAGCAGCCCGCACCGATGGCGTGGGGTGTTCCTGCCCGGACGAGCACGGTGTCCCCCGGCTTTACGGGAAAGCGGTGCAGGGAAGAAAGCATACCGTTTACGTCCTGCGCTTCAAACAGCGCCTTCCATTTTTCCTTTGTAAGGCCTTCTTTGAAGCCGATGTAGATGGATGCGCCGTCCTCCACCGCGAGAATGTGCCAGCACTCCGTCTTACCGTAATTTGTGCCGAAGTATTTTCTTGAAAAATCGGGCGTGGGATGTACCTGGATCCCCAGACGCTCCGCGGCGTTCAGATATTTTACCAAAACGCCGCTGTCCTCTCTGCCGGGCCCCAGATCCGCAGGTGTTATCACCTCCGTGATGGGCAGAGCCTTCCCGTTCACCATTACCCGGGAGATGCCTTCACCCGGACGGTAAATCCGGTTTTTCGCCTCCACGAAGGAGGAGATCCAGTCCTCCGGCAAAAAGGAGTCGGCGGGATTCGGGTTGCCCACGAATTGATCCAGCAGGCGGCCGCCCCGGTAGGTGCGGTATACCCGGTTTTCTATCTGCAAAAGCGGTTTTTTCATTTGTTTTTCCCTCTTTTCAGTATAATCACGTCATTGGCGGGCACGGTGACGGTTTCGGCAAAGCCGTATCCCTCCACCTTTGAGCAAACGTCGGCGTCGGTGTAGTTGAAAACGAAGGCAAAAACGGCGTCCTCGTTTTCGGAAATACGCACGTGAAGCGGTGCGTCGGCGGTAATATCCCGCAGGCAGAACCGATTTGCCAGCATCGATGCGAAGGGAAGACCGGTGCCGGCACCCTTGCTTTCCCCGTACCATAGGTACGTGGCCGCCGTGATGACAACGCCGTTACCCAGGCACTTTTCAATCACGGCAGGATAGCCGTCGGCGAAGGAGCCCACAGCCTCGCCGTCCGTCACCCGGAGCAGATCCCGTCCGTAATAGCCTTTATAGGATTTTTCGCCGCAGACGAAATCCAGTCCCTCGTAATCGCAGTCCACGTATTCGCATCCCATAGCGGCGTTGAACGCGCCGCCCGGCAGGGCAGAATGCATCATGGAGAACTCGTCCGTGATGCCGATCTTTCCGTCGCAGACGATCACGCCGCCCTCTTTTACGAATTCCGTAAGGGCACGGGCCGTGTCGTCGCTGATAACCACGGTGTTGGAGAGGATCAGCATTTTATATTCTTTGATACGGTCGATCGTCACGATATCGCACCGCACACCGGCGCGCCACATGGACTCGTATGCTCCGCACAGCGAGGACAGATAGATATTCTGATCCACGTCCTCGTAGCATTTCGTGTAGCATATCTGAAAATCGTGGCTGGTTTTGTCAAACAGAATGCCCACCTTCGCACGAACCGGTGTCAGCGTGCCCGTCTCACGGAGTACTTCTGCAAATTCCTTGGCAAACACAAGCCGGGGTGTGCTCCGGTTTTTGTAGTCCACAAGTCCCCGTCCCGCCGTCTGCAGTCCCTTGTCAAAGGGACGCCATTTCCAGTATATCAAACCCTTGGCACCCGCCGCCAAAGCCTCCGTGCACCACAATTTTAATTCATAGGGACGGACGCATGTGGTGGGATTGAAAAGTGCCTTTACGTGGGTCTGCATCTCGGAGACGAAAAATCCATCTCCCGCCGAGGCGGCGTAGAAAGCGTCAAAGGTGTTCCACCGGGTGTGCGGGGCAGAACAGTACGTTTCCTGCTTCGGGTAAAAGGATACGCCGATCTCATCCACCGCATTCTTCAGTACGTAGTCGTCCTGGGGACGCTCGTACACCCAGCTGCCGTTTGTTATCATGGAGCCGATGTTGTCGGCGATCAGCGGATGGTCGGTATCCACCTCCCGAATAGCGTCACACCAGTTCTTCAGATAGATGCCGCACGCCTCCTTGCGGAAGGCGGCAAGATCCGCCGAGGGCATGACGCTCATCCACATCCAGGGCGCGTAGGAAACCTGGGAAAAATCGGTATAGGTGCGCTCCCATACGTCGTTCAGTCTTTCAATCGTGCCGTATTTTTGCAAAAGCCAGCTGCGGAACACCTCCATGGTGTACGTATCGTACGAGAAGAACATCGTCTCGTTGAATACGTCGTACCCCACGAGAGAGGCATATCCCCGGTACGCCAGTGCCGCTTTTTTATAATGGGCACAGATCAGCTCGTTTACCTCGGGATGAAAGTAGTTCAGATATCCAAAGCTTGCGGGCGTGAGCTTTTTGTGACCGTTTTCGTCCACGGCGTAGTACTCGTCCTTCATCTGAAAATCGGGGATATATTCCATCATGGGAAGCTGTCCCGCCAGCTCCATGATTATGCCGATTCCTACCTTCTCCGCGATCTCCAGGACGGTTTTTCCGGTGTTGAAGGGATACCCCTCCTTCTTTTCTTCCCACCAGAAGGCGGCAGGCCATACCACCACGGTATCCATTCCTGCTTCTTTCATCTGGTGAAGATTCTGCTCAATTACCGCGGGCGTGTCCTCCCGGGTCAGCTTCAGAACCGAGCCGTATGCAAATTTCCGTTTCATGCTGTTTTCCCCCACGCATTTTTTCTTCATTATAACACTTTTTTGTATGCATTTCTTGCTGTTCATTGCGAAATATGTTGCATTTTTTGCGATTTTCTGTTACTATATAAAAAAACGGGCAGGAGGAGAACGATGAGCGGTACGATCTATAAATTTGAGAGGGAAATGCTGGAGGGGGAGGACATCCACATCCGGAAAAAGAGCGACAACGCCTATTACAAAAAGCATTGGCACAACTATTTTGAAATTATCTATTACAAGAACTGTGCAGGGTATTGCTCTCTGAACGGGGCGGAATATCCCCTTCGGGGAAACTGTCTCTTTTTTCTTACGCCCAGTGATTTTCATCAGATCGTAACCGAGGAGGTGCCGGATTCTTACGCACTGATTGTCTCCTTCAGCGAGCAGATTGCAGATAAAAAAATACTGGAAAAGCTCACCGGGGAGGCCATCGTGCTGTACGACCTTCCGCCATTCCTCGCCGTGCAGATCGAAGAGCTGTACACGGTGTTCAGCGGAAAATCAGCCTTTCGGGACAGATACCTCCATCACCTGCTGAACTGCATCCTGATCTGTATTCTGGAACAGGGACAGCACCTGGCCCCAGCGGCAAAGGATATCCATCCCTTTGTAAGAGAAAGCATCGCTTATATGCTGGCCAACCCGTCCGCACCCATTACGCTTCGCACTTTTGCCAAAAAATACGGCATTACGGAATCCTATTTTTCCCATCTGTTTCATGAGAATGCCGGCGTTTCCTTCAAGCAGTACCTGACCTCATTAAGGATGGAGTGTGCCAAGCGAATGCTGTCCGAGGGGGAGCTTTCCGTGATCGACGTGGGATTTGAGTGCGGCTTCGACAGCCCATCCCAGTTTTCCCGCAGCTTCAAAAAGCACACGGGCATGACGCCCTCGGCATACCGCACGAAGAAGCATGGGGGGATGAGGGAGACGGGTAAGCCGTACCGGCCGAAAAGGAAATGATTGACGCACAGAAATGCGTCAATCATTTCCTTTTCGCCATCAACTATTCGGTCAGCTTCACGTTGGATACGTATGCACACGTCCTTGACGATCATAAACAGGTCGGAATGGCTTTGATGGGAGAGATGTTTGAAATGGATTCATCTGTGGAATTGGTGAGCCTGCAGTATCCGGATGTAAATTATATCGACGATAATATGGCGGAAGGGTTGCAGTTCATAAAAGAAGGGCAGCATGAAAAATCGCTGACGGAAGGGAACTGTACATTCGGACAGACCGTAGTTCCGCACGTGATAGAACAGAATCAGATGCTGCTGAGTTTGAGCTTGTAACTTCTTAGGGGTAAAGATGGAGTAGAGTGTCAAAAACACACGCGGATTTTTGTGCACATTTTCATGATAACACAAAGAAAAACACCCGAAATCAACCGATTTCGGGTGTAATTTTGGCTTATGGGATGGGATTGGAAAGGCCCTTCCGAAAATATAGTCGCATGGCCTCGCCTCGGTGCACTCGGCTTGCCATGCTCCTTATTTTCGTGAATCACTTCGTGAAAACGCCGCACCGCGGCGTTTTCGCTCGCTCACCCATGACCTTCTCCGTCGGTCATGGAAGGGAAGTCCATGCTCACAGGCGAAACGAAAGAAAACAGCCACCGAACGGTGACTGTTTCTTTTGTTTGGGGTGAGGGCCAAAAAAAGATACACTTAATAAAGCAGCATCATTCCTGCTGTATCTCCCTTGAGATAACGCAATTTTCAAGTCGTTCAAAGAGTTGGATAAATCGGGTATCTTTTCTCATAGCTGCATAGCCGGCAGAAGAAGGATTATTTGTTGCTGCAAGAAAACCATCGGGGCTTATCCAGTTAGACCATTCCCCGGATGTCATCTCTAACGCTTTATATTCCCGTCCATTCTTTTTCAACCAATAGAATTGCGATTTCAAGTAAAAATCCGAGAGTGCAGGACAACTGCAATACAACTTGAAATCTTCTTCGTCCGATATAGCCATGATTTTTTCTAATAAAGAAACCGTATCCTCAAACACCTCGTAAGCATGATCGCTTTCTCCCAGCCTATACAGTGCGCTTACGAGAGCGGCACCAAGATGCATACGTTCCATACACCATAAATCAATCGAATCGGTTCCGCTTACAATACGTGCGGGTTCCGGGGACAAACCGTTCATTCCATTGATATAATGCAATTGAGTTTCACAATACCATTTCATTTGTTCTGCGGAAGTTCCCGGTACGGCTTTCCAAACAATAGGCTTGTCAACTATATTCGAGAGGTGATACCAAAGATATGTCTGACGAACTGGCTCATATTTTTCGGTTTCTCCACGCATTTTATAACGATACATCAACAGTTCAGTACGACTGAAATCCTCTCTGGAAGCATTCATATCAAGAAAAGAGTTAATATGTTCTTCATCTTCCATATTTGCCATCCATCCAATGATCTGCTCGTAATCTGTTTTACAGCAAGAAATAGATATTTCATCGCTGAGTAATCGGATTTCCTCAAGCACTTTTTCATTTTTGTATAATCCAGAATAGAATAAACTTTCGAATAATCCCCAGAACCAATAATGATTGTACTCCCTAAGATTTCGTCTAATTTCACGTAAAATTTCAATTAACTTCTCAGTATCTTTCTCATGTATTGCAGTTTTTAATTCATTCGTAAGTTTGTCACATCGAGATTTCTTTTCTTCTTCTGTACAGCCCAAAAGTGTATCAACAGATACACCAAAGAAAGATGCTATCATGGGAAGCATTTCAATATCTGGATATGTCGTACCATTTTCCCATCGAGAAACAGCCTGTGCAGAAGTTCCAAACTTTTCAGCAAGCTGTTCCTGTGTAAGATTCATACGTCGGCGGTTTATTCGTATATGATTACCAAGATTCAGTTTCATAAACAATCCTCGTTTCGATTTGCACGTGCTTGTATTCCGGTAACAATATGATATCATACATAGTATGATAAAGCAAGCGCTCACTTTGTGAGCGTGAGTCTCATAAAGTGAGAAAATAGTACGCAACTCCTGTTTCTTCGGATACGAATTTATTTTAAAATAGTTCAAATCCCTCCGATCAGTGATGATATCTTTTTATTTTGACTATTTTTCGAATTTTAAAAAAGCGAGAAAACGGTGAAAAACGAAGAAAACCCGAGATTTTCTCGGGTTTTCGGTGCGATATCTTTTTTGGTCGCACTAATTGGCTCTCTGGGATGGGATTTGAAAGGCCCTCCACCAAATCATAGTTGTTGTGCGTCGCTCGAAATGCTCGCTTCTTCAACTCTTTGATTTGGCGGCTTCACTTGTCAAAAACGATACTCAATCGTTTTTGACTTCGCTCCCCCATGACCTCCGGGTTATGAGTGGCTCCATTTTAGACAGCGGAAAACACAAGAGTCATATAACGCCCAAATTCAAGGGATATACGTTCTATATTTCACGCCGTTGAATACTTGCATCCTTAACGTACCCGGTTCAATAGGTGTAGGCATGGGTAAAATGGGGGTAGAGTTGGCTTCAAGTATACAGTCTTCTGAAATAGTAAGTTAAAGATCCACTTTTGTATATTTAGGATTTGCAGCATTTTCAAACAAGTATGCGGATATACTTTTCTGAAGATACAGATAAACGGTTACATTGCCAAACTATACGCCCAGTGTCCGCCCTTGCGGTGTTTAATAAGTTTTCCGTTCATCGTCAATCCGGCAAGAATCCGATTCGCCGTAGCAGCAGACACGCCGCACAGCGTACGCACATCCGCATTCATGATAAACGCATGTGTTTCGAGGAATTTTTCAATCTGTTTCCAACGAATCGCTGTTTTATCTATCTTCGCATCGCTCATTTCGTCGCTCATGCTGATTGCATCAATGAGTGATGCTTTGATCGTTGAGAGCATGAACTCAATAAATACTGTGGATTCTCCGGCATCGTTGGAGGCATTGATAGCAGCATAGTATTCGGCCTGACGGGCGTGAATCATAGACTCAACAGGCAGCCAGGCAAATGCCGGATTCCATTTTGAAAGCAGTAGGGTGTGCCACAGGCGGCCTATACGTCCGTTGCCGTCAGCGAAAGGATGAATCAGTTCAAACTCATAATGGAAAACGCAGCTGCGGATCAGCATGTGTACGTCACTGCTTTTTACCCAGTTCAGAAGTTCCATCATCAAATCCGGAACATACTGGGGAAGGGTACCGAAATGGAGGACGTGTCCATTCTGATCGACTACGCCAACGGGGCGGGAACGGAATTCTCCGGATTCCTCCACCAACCCTCGCGTCATGATGCCATGTGCCAACAGCAGGTCGTCTACAGAATAAGGATTAAGGTCATCCAAACGCTCATATATCTCGTAAGCATTTTTTACCTCGGCAATATCCTTGGGTGGGGCTAGAACCTGTTTTCCGTTAAGAACCGCCGTGACCTGTTCCAGACTCAGGGTGTTCTGTTCAATAGCAAGAGATGCGTGGATCGTTCGGATCCGGTTTGTACGCCGCAGGGTATGGTTAGCAGACAACTGATTGGCGGACGTCAGCTTACCGACCAGTTCTGCAATTTCCGCCACTTTATGGATGATCGCATTTGTTATTTGAAAAGGGGGATTTTTGTTTGGCATCGTATCACCCTCCGAAACTCATTACGTTTACATAATTTATTATACCAGACTTTGTGACGAAAATCAATACATCGCTCATATCATCACTCAAATTGATGGATGGTGTTAAAATACGGAGATAATTGTAAGGTGTCACACCCAAAACGCAGGGGCTTACGTATTTCTATACGACAGCCATCCACCTGCAAATCCCACAAATCTCACTGATATATTATCCATCGGAAGCCGGGGTATAATCTGCGGCTATCTGTTCATCTGCTCAATCCGCACTCGGCCATTGCACGCGTAAACACTGACAAATGTGTGCCTTTGCGGTACAACAATGGAGAAAAATGCTCAATATCGGTAAACTCTGCAAAGGAACATCATCTCAGCTTTTCGTGCTTTTTAGAAAAAATTGTGGGCTGCCGCATTTTAATGCGACAGCCCCATTATTTGGCTGAACATTCAGTCGTTACCACTCATAAGATCACCGAGATCCACAGAACCATCGCCGCCGATTTCGATGTAATTCTGTTTTTCCTCGTATTCTTGTTTTGCGGTCTTCAGCCATGCGTAAAATTCCTTTGAAGAAAGAAACGTTTCTTCAAATGCACTTTGCTCCGACGTCGTCATGTGCATATACGTTTCATAGGAACATACATCGGCAGACGGCGGCGGATCGGACGGTGCAGGCGGAACCGGCTTTTCCGGCTCGGCCGCGGGCGGCTCGGGGGGATCCGGTTCCGGATCACCGCCCGGAATATAGGGCGGCCAGAAGGGGATCGTCCAGCTGTCCTCCTCCGTACTGTCGGAATCGGGCGGATCCGGGGGCAGGACAGGAGTGTCTGTTTCTTTGCTTATGCCGTTTTTTTGAATATCCGCCGCTTTCAGAAAATCCTCCGCGGTGAATACTTCATTTTCCATCAGCAGATGGGCAAGAGACTCCTCGTCCAGCAAAAGGGCATTCCAGAAAACGGTGACCGCCTCGCCGCGGCAGAAGTCCTGATTGGGTACAGAGACGGAAATCAATCCCAGAGATGCCGCCAGTGCGTACGGATTATCCCAGCGGAACTGTGCCGCCTCTCCGCTGTCTTTGTAACCGAGAACCCGGAGTACCAGCGTCAGAAACATGCAGTCCGTCATGGGGGAATCGGGGGCAAATTCCGTATCGGAAATACCGTTTGTGATCTTATGCATAAAGGCGTAGTTCACATACGGCTTTGCCCAATCGGGTACATCCGTAAAGGGGGCGGTATAAGATATGGCTTTCGCCCGCGCTTCTTTACCGATCATACGCACGAGAAGCGTGATACCTTCTGCCCGGGAAAGGCGGCCGTCCAGATCGTAATCTACGTCATTACCGAGGAACAGCCCCAGATGATGCAGCGCGTCTGCCGTATTGAGCTGCTGATCCGTATAGGCACTGACCGCGGGGATAAAAAGCAGAACGGTCAGAAGAATGGCGAGGATTCTCTTCACTGTACCACCCCTTTCTTTATACTTTCCTATCCATCAGCCAACCACGCCGTCCCATACACCGGAAGTGTTTTCACCGGTCCATTTGTCTTCCAAGCCCTCGCCGTTGGCAATTGCTTCCGTGTAAAATGAGAGAATTTCCACGGTGGGCTTTACGTATTTTTCTTTCATATTGTTACCTCGTCTTTTCAGAATCCGCCGCTTACAGGCAGCGGAATTTTTTTACGTCAAACACCAGAACGACCATGGCAGGCTCGCTTTCGAGAGACAGGGATGCAGGTGCCGCTGTGACATTGTAGGCGGGCGTGCAAAGCACCACGTCGGTGTCTGCCGTGCCCACCAGTTCAATAGCGGCGGTCAGATCCGAAAAATCGGCGATGCCGGTTACGGTCACCTTGAACGCCTGCCCTGCCTTCAGTACAGACTGAATCAGCACAGGATCCGGACGCAGAATTACGTCACCGCTTGTGAACTGGGAACTGGTCAGCCGAATTTGAATATTCAGATTCTCGGCTGTTCCATCTGCCAGGTGAGCAGTTGCCGCTTTGAAATCGGGGAGGAATTTCCAGGAGAATGCGTCGCCGTTTTTGCTGACGACAGGTTGGTTGTAGTTCAGCTTTGCGTCTACCAGCCGGTATCCCGTCTCACCTTTCACCTTCACAGGGAGATAATCGTTATCAAAGGGGAGTTTGAGAACGCCCTCCGCCTCTACTGAAATTACGCCGCTTTCCGTGGCATCGATCACGTGAGAGCCGGCGGCGGCGTTTACGGCGAGGGCTGTCAGCGCCTTGCCGTTCAGATCCAGCGTGACGCTGGCAGGAACCTTGATTTCCATATCACAGATCACGTTCTGCATCATGCGTACAGTGGTGCCGGCAGGCGCTCCGTTCAGTGCGTTCTGCAGTACGGCGGCGGAATCGCTGTCCGCTTCCACGATTACGTTTCTGCCCACGGAGAGTGACACGTTGGCTCCTGCACTGACGACGGTCTTGTTTTCAGGCGTGGTGAATTTGAACGTACCGCCGTTGATGGCGGCAGCAGCGGTGTTTGCCGCGCTGAAGATCGTGCTGCTGCTCGAAGAGAACGTACCTCCGTTTACGGTGAGCGTACCGCTATCCCGTGCCGCCACGTACGTGCCGGCTTCAAACGCACCGCCGTTGATGGTCACGGAGCCGCCGTCCACGGCTCTGCAGTAGATCAGCCGTTTCGCGGTTCTGTACGTGCCGGCATTGATGATAAACTGTGCGTTCTGGTTGCGGTTGAAGAAGATGCCGTAATCACCGCTTGTGTAAGTTTTGGCATCCACCACACCGTCACCCACGGGGTTTTCCGCCGTGGCAGAGGAGTCCGTCAGAATCACCGTGCAGGCTGTATTCGTGTCAAAGGTGAAGGCGTTTGCATTGGTGGAGTAAAGCGTCTGCCCGTTCAGATCGACGGTAAGAATACCTGCCGCCGGATGAATGTAACCACCGGGCACATCCGTCTTGATGTCAAATTGATTCACCGTTTTCTGCAGGACGATATACTGGACTTCCCGGTCGGTGTTGGACTCGGCCAGTGCTTGTGCAAAAGTACCCGCACCGAACAGGGTATTGGCATCGGTGCCCCAGTATGCTTCTGCGTCGATAGGCTTTGCGATCCTGTAAGCTTTGCCTGATTTCATCACGGTAACCCGGGTGTTCAGTTCATCGACCAGGGCGTATCCCTCGGGGAGAATAAACTGATCGGTGATCTCTACGTCACGGTACGCAGTGCCGTCGTAGTATCCGTTAAAGACGGTCATACCGTTTACGTCATCCCCGATGGCGGAAGCATCCAGCCGGCCGCCGCAGTAGTAGAACGTACCGCGGATACCGTCAACGAGGGTGATATCGCCGGTCTTGTAGTTTTCGTTGCCCAGCACTACCATGGCTCGGTGTCCGGATGCTGTGCCAAGGTAAATGGGTGCTGCGCCGTTTGATATGTTGTCCTTTTGGAAACTCTGCAGCTTACCCTTCAGGATTTTAACAGTACCGCCGTTGGCGAACAGACCGTAGTATCCGTGATACGTACCGCCGTTTATGGTAACGTGCAGACCCTCCGGGGAACCGCGGGTAAGAAGCGGTGCATACGTGTTCTGTGTGGCGCTCATTACGTCGCCATCACCGCCGGTAAAGGTGATGTTTCCGCCCGTAATGTTGGCGTTGGTGGCAAAGATCGCCGCCAGCTTCGTTGTCAGATCGTGTCCGTTCAGATCAAAGACGAAATTTGCATAGCTGGATTCAAACAGCTTGTCGTTGGTGGTGATGATGTCCCCGCCGCTGAAATCCTTCAGCAGCTTTACGTAGGTGATGCCGTTGTCGGCGGATTTGAGTGCGGTGAAGATATCTGCCAGCGTACCGGCAGACCAGATAC
>JAZQDY010000068.1:0-6773 GCA_045547015.1 Eubacteriales bacterium
TTCTAATGGATGTGGTAGATTGTCCGCCGATCTTGTTGTCCTTCCGTCCGCCGGATTTTGTCCCTACTGCGGAGAAAAAATGGGAAAAGGGGCAAAATTCTGTCCCCAGTGCGGGCAGCTCGAATATGACCGTCTGTTTGACCGCGTAATGGACAACAGTAAAATTCTGAATATAACTGGCATGAAACAGTCAGATTTGACACCAGTCTATGAAGCGCTCAAAGCCGAACTTACCGCACTGCCCAAAAATGCTTTTTCAGGCATCTCCCCGATGCTTCAGAGAATCCATACCTATTGCATAAACAAAGAGATTTCATGAAAGAACTGCCCCGCGAAAAGGCACTGCTGCGTACACAGCAGTGCCTTTTCATTTACCGGTTATTAAAATACTTGTAGTATCCGCTGGGAGAAACGCCCTCACTTTGCTTGAAGGCCCTGCTGAAATAGTGGAGGCTGTTGAATCCGGCTGCATCTGCAATCTGCTGCACGGATAAATTCCCTTTCAGCAGGAGCTGTTTCGCCTTTTCGATACGCAGATTGCCAATAAACTTCATGGGCGATATACCCCACATAATTTTGAACCTTTTCACAAAATACGTTTTGTTCAGATTCACTCTGGCAGCCAATTCTTCAAGCGTTATGTTTCTGTCAAGATTCTGCTCAATATATTTTTTCAAATCCAGAATGGAAATATCGGTGTTGTTCTTTCCGCTTTTGGGAATATCCGTAAAAACCTGATAGCCCAGAGATTCCCGCGGGGTAAGTTTATGAAACTCGTGTATGGATCTTGCCAAAAAAAGTGTCAGGGCGGCGTTTATGGTTTCGTTGCAATAGATCTTTCCTTCCACGCCCTCGTTGGCCATATGCAAAAACATCATTTTCATAAACGATACATCTGCAAGCTGAAATTCATCCGGCAGTCCGGTTAAATATCTGTTCAGTTCTTCCCCGCGAACTAAAAATTTGATTTCAATAATGTGCATATCCGTCCCGCGGTCAATGGAATGCATGCTGCCGGGCTTTATAAAATACACGTAGTTGCTCTTTGCAGAATACCTGCTTCCGTTCACAGATATGTGTCCGCCCTTTTTGGTGCAGAAAATCACCTGATAAAAATCGTGTGTGTGCGGCACTACACTATGGGCAGCATGATCAGACAGCCATAAAATATGTATATCCATACGATCCCCCCTCTCTAATTATAAGATGACCGGAAACCTCTGTCAAGAACAAAACAGAATTTTGTGCAAATATATCCGCAAATGTACAATATTTTCTAAATACAAATTACATGGCGGATGATATAATTAATCAGCGGTTGGCGGAAATCTCTTCTGCAGATGTGCCGATCCGCAGAAAACAGAATTATTTGAAAATTTTCAACCGGGAGGATTCAGTATGTCAAAAATTGTAAAAGTAGGTGTTATCGGAGCCGGCGGCATCGCCAACAGCGTTCATCTGCCCAGTCTTACGGAGATTGAAAACTGCAAAGTCGTGGCGATCTGCGATCTGTATGAGGAAAAAGCAAAGAACACGGCAGAAAAATTCCACATCCCCAAAACGTACATATCCTATCACGAGATGCTTGCAAAAGAAGAACTGGACGCCGTATACTGTCTGGTTAATCCTGACTGCATGTTCCGCGTAGCCGCTGACTGTATGAAGGCAGGCTTCCCTGTGATGATGGAAAAGCCGGCAGGACTCGATGCCTATCAGGCACAATCACTGGAAAGAATTTCTGCACAAACGGGAAAAATCGCCGCGGTAGCTATGAACAGACGCCATATCCCGCTGGTGCAGGAGGTAATAAAAAGAGTACGGGCTGTCAGCGAAATTATCCAGATCGACGGCAGATTTATGAAATTCGCCAACATCGAAAGAATATGGGATTATGGCAGTGCCTTCAATTCCGATATCGTACATGCCATTGACCTTGTTCGCTATCTGGCACAATCCGAGCCTGCGAAAGCGGCAACTGTGATCGGCAGAGTCAACTGCCCGGTAGATAATTCATGGAACAGTGTCATTCGGTTTGAAAACGGTATTGTCGCCACCCTGCGTGCCAATTATCAGGCAGGCGCCAGAATCCATGATTTTGAAATACACGGTCCGGGTGCCAGTGCCTTTATCAATTTGGGCTTCGGTTCTGCAAAGTGTGAGGCAACCATTCTGTACAATAACGGTCAGTTTATCTATTCTGCCGCCTCTGCCGGCGTTGGCGGTGACAGAAAGGTAGATACTCTGGACGGTCTTGCACTGGCAGGCGGCGAAAAATATTATCAGTATTACGGCTACAAGAGCGAGGACATTGACTTTATCAACTGTCTGGCAAACGGCGGAACGCCGCTCTGCACCATTACAGATGCAGCAAAGAGCATGGATATGGTGGAGATGATGCTGAACGGTGCAGTGTAACACCAAAGCATAACCGAATAAAGGAGAAAAATCAATGCAGATAGGAGCACAGCTTTACACGGCACACGAGCACACGCAAAGCCTTGCGGATTTCGCAGAAACACTGAAAAAAGTTGCCGACATTGGGTATAAAGCCGTTCAGGTTTCGGGGACATGCCCGTATGAGCCTGAATGGCTGCGCGACGAGCTTTTGAAAAACGATCTCAAATGTGTTTTGACCCATATCCCACCTGATAGCCTCGCGGAGGGGGATATAGAAAAAATCGTTAAGGATCACGCAGTATTCGGATGCCGCCATATCGGCATCGGAGGAATGCCGATTGCGGGTGTATGCTTTGAGGACAGATATGAGCCTTTTCGGGAGAAGTTCGTGCCGATAGCAAAGAAAATGCGCGATCTCGGTGCAAAGCTTCATTTTCACAACCATTATCAGGAATTTCAGGGCGGCTTTGCAAATAAGAGCGTAATCGACCGGATTCTTGAGGATTTTCCGGAGGACTCCATAGATTTCACCCTGGATATGGGATGGGCGGCATGGGCAAACGTGGATGTGACTGCACTTACAGAAAAGCTTGCCGGACGTCTTTCCCGTGTTCATCTGAAGGATTATCTTGATGAGATTCCAGACGGAATTGAGGAAAAGCGCGTATATCTTCGCCCGATTTATGAGGGAAAGCTGGATTACAATACATATATCCGCGCACTTTCCAAGGTCGGTTGCGAATACATGCTCGTTGAGCAGGACAGATGCTACAACGAGGATGCGTTTGACTGCCTGCGCCGCAGCTATGAGAATGTTACAAGGCGTTTTCCCCATGTGAAATAAGGGAGGATAAAAATGGAGAAGGTACGAATCGGTATTATTGGCATTGGCAATATGGGAACACCGGTAGCAAAATTCATTGGACTTGACGGGCTATGTCCGGAAATGGAGCTGACAGCCATTTGCGATACCGCGCCGGAGCGTCTTGAATGGGCTGAAAAAACCTTTTCGGGCAAAAACATCACGCTGTTTGACGATGCAGAGACAATGATGCATTCCGGTCAGATTGATGCGGTATACATAGCGGTGCCCCATTACGATCATCCTACCCTCGCCATAAAGGCTTTTGAAGCAGGACTTCACGTTATGATAGAAAAGCCGGCAGGCGTATACACAAAGGCTGTCCGTGAAATGAACAAGGCGGCAGAAGCAGCAAACGTAAAATTCGGTATTATGTTCCAAAATCGCACAATCGATGCGTATCAAAAGGCAAAAGAGCTTCTGGATTCCGGAAAATATGGACAGATACGCAACGTAACGTGGCATATCATGAAGTGGTTTCGTCCGCAGTCGTATTATGATTCCGGCGCCTGGCGCGCGACGTGGGCAGGTGAAGGAGGCGGCGTTCTTCTGAATCAATGTCCCCATCAGCTGGATCTTATGCAATGGATCTGCGGCATGCCGGAGGAGGTGTATGCCAAATGCTCTGTGGCGCAATGGCACGACGTTGAGATAGAAGATGACGTGGCTGCTATTTTCAAATACAAAAACGGAGCGTTCGGAATATTGGCAACATCTACCGGAATCAACTCCGGCACAGACCGTCTTGAGATTGCAGCTGACGGCGGGACGCTCATCATCGAAAACGAGACCGTTACAGTAAAGGAGCTTTCCATACCCCTTGCAGAAATGAAGGATCCCGCAAGGCAGCGGCAGAAGACTACGGAAATTGTTTATAAATTCCAGAAAGAACCTCTCAACCGTCACTGCATTGCGCTGAATGCATTTGCCGGTGCCATTCTGCGCGGCGAGAAGCTTATTGCCAACGGAACGGAGGGTATAAACAGCCTTACTCTTTCCAACGCAATGTACCTTTCCTCCTGGACGGATGCAACCGTCAGGCTTCCTATGGACGAGGATCAGTTTTACGAGGAGCTGAAAAAGAGAATTGCAGCGTCTAAGCATAAGGATACAAAAAGTCAAATAACGGACGCAACAAGTTTTTATTAAAGCGCGAGCGCTTCAAGAACGGAGGAGTAAAGATATGCGTTATACCGAAATTGCCATGGCAACGCCGTTTGAAGGAACACCCAAAATAAACTTACCGACATTATTTGGTGCATCACCGGGCAAGCCGATTATTTTGAGGATTCCCGTTACCGGGAAAAGACCTGTTGTGTACGGCGTGAAAAATCTGCCGGAGGGTCTTTCGCTTGAAAACGGAATCATAACCGGTACGATATCTGAGCCTGGGATGTATTCCGTAACTTTTACAGTCTCAAACGAGATAGGAACAGATGAAAAAAAGGTCACCTTTGAAATCAGTGAAAATCACGTTCTTCTCACACCTCTTCTCGGATTCACAAGCTGGAATGCATTTGCATCAGGTGTTTCACAGAAAAAAATGGAGGACACCGCGAAACGAATGGTTGCATCCGGTATCAGTGAATACGGCTACAGTTATGTGAATACGGATTCAGGCTGGCAGGGAGAATACGGCGGGAAGTATGACGCAATCATGCCGAACCGGAAATTCCCCGATATGAAAAAGATGTGCGACACAATCCATTCATACGGGCTTAAATGCGGCATCTATTCAACGCCGATGCTGACGGCTTGGGATGTCCCGATGAGCTTGCATCTATCCCAGGATGCACCCAGGGCGAGCCGGATGAATTGTTCGCCCCGCAAAACGGAGGAATCGGCAAAATACGGAAGGAGAAAAATAACGTTCTGCAGTGGACTGAGTGGGGCTTTGATTATTTGAAATATGACTGGCAGCCGTGTGATCCATACAATGCGGAACTGATGCGGCAGGAGCTTTCACAGACCTCCCGTGATTTTGGCTTTTGCGTAACTGTGACTGCCGTGCCGCAGTATGTAAACTACTGGTCAAAGTATTGCAGCAGTTACCGCTTTGGTCCTGACTCCGCATGCAGCTGGGACAATTTTGTGGAGTTGTGTAACTCGTATACAGATTTTATTTCCACTTCCGTTCGCAAAGGTCACTTTTTCGATTTGGATATGCTTGATATGGGCACTTGTGATTTGTTTACCGTCGGCAAAAAACAAACGGAGTACAGATACACGGAGGATGAGCAAATTATGCTGTATTCGCTTCGTGCGTTTATGGCATCGCCTATCCAGATAAGCAGCAGACTGGAGCATTTGACAGAGTTTGAAATGTCCGTGTACTGCAATGAAGAAGTGATTGCCATCAATCAGGACATAGCTTTTGACAGTGCAAAGCCCATTCTCATCATTGAAAAAGGCGAAAAATGCTTCCGTGCCTACAAGAGAAAACTTGCTGGCGGAAGCTATGCTATTATGGTAATGAATCTGGGGGAGATTACCGACCGTATCACTATCTGGCTTGAGGAAAAATCGTTGGTCAGAGACGTATGGGCAAAAAAAGATTTGGGTGAAACGGAAGCAATTGATCTGAGAAAAATGCCACCGCATACCGTAAGAATTTTCAAGGTATTCCCACTTTGACGATACCGTATTGCTCAACAATGTCTTTTTACATCCCATCCGCCTGCGCAGTTGTACAGGCGAAAAAATAAAGATAAGGAAGAAAAATGACTATGCGTATCGTATCCCTTTTGTTGGCGCTTGTCATGCTTTTAGGTCTTACCGCATGCGCCAATACCCACGACACCCCTGTGAATACCGATCCCGCAAACACCACCGACCCGGCAGTCACCGAGGTCACGGAGGACCCTGCCCTCGCCGATAATCTGCCCGATGAAACGTTCGATAGCGAAGAAATCGTCATCTGGCTGGGTCACAATCTGCACGATTCCCAGTTCAATCCCGATCCGGATAATGAAGGCGACGTCATGTGTGAAGCTACGAACAAGCGCAACGCTATGGTAGAGGAGCGCTTTGACGTGGTGCTCAAATGGCTGTCCGCAGAGGCGGGAGTACGTGCCATTGACCGCGGCAGAGCCCTGCAGACGGACGTTCTTGCCGGTGATCGGATCGATCTTGTCAACGGCATCAGCACGTATATTACGCCTAACATCTTTGCCGGGTGCTTTGTGAATCTTTCAAAAAACGAAATTCTGAATCTTGAAAAGCCCTGGTATCACGATTACGTCATCGATAACCTCCGCATAAATGACCGCATGTATGCCGTCTGCAGTTGGTTCGATTTCAACACGATCGGCCGTTCCTCTATCGTGTTCTATAATATGGACATGGCAGAGGATCACGAGGTAGGCGATCTGTACGAAATGGTATATGACGGTACGTGGACCTATGATAAAATGATGGAGATCTGTGAATCTGTGGGAGACGACGTAAACAACGACGGAAAGTATGACGACGGCGACCGCTACGGGCTTGCCGGACGGCAGGACTGGTGGTATCA
>JAZQDY010000069.1:0-5976 GCA_045547015.1 Eubacteriales bacterium
GGGGATTGAATCCCTCGCTGTAATACACGGGCAAAGCGGCGCGGGTTACGATATGGGACATAATGCGTGCCACGTCCAGATGACCGATATACAGTGCAGGATCGACTTTGGCAAACCGCACCCGGATGGGGCGGTATTCCACCTTCGCCGGTGCTTCTTCCGAATCGGCTGCCAGCATTTTTTCAGAAGTTTCCGCCGGTTTTTCCAAAACGGATGCCGTCTTTGCGGCGAAACCGTCCGCGGGGCGCATTTTGCCGCCGGGGCACCAGGTGCACTTATCGCTGTCGATAAGGGAGTTCACACCGCATCCGGAGCACTGATCGTGGCAGCCGGGCGTAGGCGTACCTTCCATGGATTTATGCCGTTCCCGGAGCAGGAACGATTTGGACACGCCGCAGTCGATCATATCCCAGGGCAAAATCTCATCATCGGGAATGGATCGGTTGGCGTAAAACGCCGGATCCACGCCGGCGCGGCGGAATACGTCCAGCCATTTTTCGTAATCGAAAAACTCCTCCCAGGCATCAAAACACATGCCGTCCTTCTGGGCAATCTCCAAAGCATCCGCTACGCGGCGGTCGCCACGGGCGAGAACGGCTTCAATATGGGACGTGGATGCGTCGTGATAGTTAAAGCGGATCTTCCGGTCGGTGATCTGGGACAGGATGAACTTCTGTTTTTTCTCCAGCGATTCCATGGTATCCTGCCCTTCCCACTGGAAAGGAGTCATGGGTTTGGGAATAAAGCAGGCGGCACTGATGGTCACCTGGGGCGGACGGGCGCGGTTTCGCTCGGGTGTATGGTAAAACTCTTCGATCACGTGCTTTGCAAGCGTAGCAATGCCGGCCAGATCCTCCTCCGTCTCCCCGGGGAGTCCCGTCATGAAATACAGTTTCACCTGATTCTTGCCGGCGGCAAAGGCGATATGGCAAGCGTTAAGGATTTCCTCCTCGGTGACGTTTTTATTGATAACGTCCCTGAGGCGCTGGGTACCGGCCTCCGGGGCAAAGGTAAGCGTGGAGGTGCGCACGCTGGAGATTTTGTCCATGAGCTCTTTCGTAAAGCTGTCCGCCCTGAGGGACGGGAGAGACAGGTTGATCTGCCGATCATCCGTCCACTTCAGAAGCGAATCGGTAAGGGCGGCAATATCGGTATAATCGCTGATAGAAAGGGACATAAGCGAAATCTCGTCGTAACCGGTGTTCTCCACCGTGGCTTTGGCAAGATCACAAAGTACCGGCACAGATTTTTCCCGCACGGGACGGGAAATGAATCCTGCCTGGCAGAAGCGGCAGCCGCGCACGCAGCCGCGGTACACCTCCAGTGTAACCCGATCCTGCACCGTTTCAATCAAGGGCATAACGGGGGCGGTAGGCACGACGGTATGATCCACGTCCGCAACGATACGCTTCACTACTTTCGCCGGCACGTCCGGGAATTTGGGCGTAATCGATGCGATGGTACCGTCCTCCTTCCACGCTACGTCATACAGAGACGGGACGTAGAAGCCGGGCAGATGAGACGCCTCCCGGAGAAAGGCCGATTTGGTGTACGTGCCCGCTTCCTTCATGGAAAGATACAGCCGGGCAAGCTCGGGCAGAGCCTCTTCCCCCTCTCCGATGGAGAAAATATCTACGAACGGCGCCATGGGTTCGGGATTATACGCGCAGGGGCCGCCGGCAAGGATAATGGGATACGCCTCTCCGCGGGCATCAGCACGCAGGGGGATACCGGCAAGATCCATCATATTGAGGACGGTAGTATAGCACATCTCATACTGGAGCGTAAAGGCGGCGATGTCAAAATCGCCCACGCTGTCTCCGCTTTCATGGGTGAACAGCGGAATCTGCCGGGCGCGCATTTCTTTTTCCATATCCACCCAGGGGGCGTACACACGCTCACACCAGACACCGTCTACGGCGTTCAGCGCCTGGCACAGAATACGCATGCCCAGATTGGACATGCCGATCTCATAGGTATCCGGGAAGCAGAATGCCACGCGGAGCTTCACATCGGACAGGTCTTTAAACACAGAACCTGGCTCCCCGCCGGTATACCTTCCCGGTTTTTCCACCTTCAAAAGGAAAGAACGAATATCATCTCTCATAACGGTTCCTTTCGGTTGCTTTCGTAAGAAAGAGGGAGGCGACTCTCTCCTCCCTCTTTCCATACGGATTTTTTATTTGATAAACAGCTTCGTCGTCAGCATAGCCGGAATCATCCAGAAAATCTGGTTGGCGACGATCATCCAGGAGTGCAGTGCACCCAGGTTCTTCGACATGGTAACGATCAGAAGGATCGCAAGGCTCACGATCGCGGAAACGATGCTGATAATCATGTTCGTATTCTTCACGCTGAGCACCATATCACAGTACGATACGACCTGCAGGAGAGACTTCGTGGTTCCTCTGGTAACAATACCGGAATCCGCATGCTCTACACTTTCGCATCCATCCATATTGCGCACGATCTTCAAAGGATACTTTCTGCCGCGCACCTTGGAAAAGATCATCTCTTCATCAATGTTAGGATCCAGCGTCTTCACGCAGACGCAGGTTCCGCCTCTAGCAAACTGACGGAGAATGAATTCAAAATCGGCATCCATGACGTAACGCACGTACATTTTGGCAACCAATTCGCCGTCACGAAGCATATAAAGAATGCTGAGATCTCCCTGTACGTAAGAGTCCTCCTCCACCGTTTCCACGGGGATATCGTAACCAAGCTCCGTCAGAACGGCAGATCTGCCGAACAGAATGCGGCGGCCGTCGATGACAGTTTCCAGATGACCGCTGCCTGCGGAAACGATCTCCACCTGATCGGAGTGACCGGTTTCAACGGTGGCCAGTTCAAATACATCTGCAAGCGGTCCGCCCGTAGCAGAGAAAGCACTGGCAGCGTAATACAGAACCCGGTCAATCCGGTTGTTGTTGTAGATCTTGATATTCTGTACCTTTACGCCGTAGGAGGGGAACACGTTCTTATCGTCAAAGGATACGATAGACGCGCCGGCATATTCATCCAGCGAGCATTCGCCCACGATGGTGCTGTCGTACTCATACGCTTCCCGGTTCGCCTTGTAGAAAGGATAGCTGTATGTAAAGAACATGGACAGCGGCACACCTGCCACCATGGTAAGATATGCCACGGTCACAGCATCCGCCGAAGCTGAGCCGCCGATGCGTGCAAATACCGCCATCAGGATAGCGGCAGCTGCCATTGCGGAAAGGATGGCACCCACATACACGCGGGTTGTGTGCAGAACTGCACTGGTACGAGCGAAATAGCCATCCACGAATCCCGTACTGGTAATCCGCAGTACGTCCGGGCTTTCCTCATCGGTAGCGCCGAACGCCTGGCTTTCCGGAACGCCTGCATCGGGCTCAATCCGGCTGAACACGTATTTCGGACGTTTGGAAGAAACTACGTTGAAGCTGAACACTTCGCGTTTGGTATTGAAATAAGTAAAGATCAAAGAAAGCAGTGCAGCGATTGCAACGGGGAAATTATACAGAACCGGCTCCACACCTGCCTCCGTCGTGAATGCGAGTACGGCAGAATACAGAGTCGCAAACACAGACAGCACGGACAAAACGCTCTCCGGCGTAGGACGTAATGTAAAGAGATTGGTAAAGCCCGTAAAAATCTGTTCGTAAGCAACGGCGCAAACCAAAAGAAGGATCTGCAAACTCATCATAATATGCACCACCGGATATACAGCAGGATCCAGTGCGCCGGCAAACTGCACGCCGAAAATTGTAATATTCTCGTACAGGAACAAAACAACGGACAGAACGGCCGCAATCGCCATCTTGATCTTCAGAGAGCCGAGAGCGAACTTGTACGCATCGGCAATCTGCGGTGTCTGGGAGCGATCGGCATATTCGTACTCCACCGCACGGAGCTGCTGCTTTTCCTGTTCCCGGATAGCGGCATCCATTTTGGCAGTTGCTTCCTCCGCCGCATCGGCACCCATCTTTTTCTCAAGCTGATCTTCCAGACCGAAAGCCACCATCAGATTGATGTCTGTCTCGTCAATCAGTGTATCCGTCTCCGGTGCCGTCTCATCGGCGGGTTCGTCCACACCGTCCCCGGTCTCTTCCGCCGATGCCTGTTCCTCATCGCCGGCAGCTGCCTGCCAGGCAAGGAAAACATTCGACTCGGGCGATGCCGCATCGGTTTCCGCAGCGGTGAGCGGCTCCTGCGGAATCTTTTGGGCGGGGAACGCTTCCGTCATTTCCTCCGCACCGCCCATTTCATCGGTAATTTCGTCAAAAATCGCACTATCAGGTGCTACAGCATCCTCCGGTTCATCCGCCTGTCGGCGCAGTCTGGCAAAAAGGCCGCCGGCTTTTTTCTTCGGCTCTGCCTTGATAACCGGCGCTTCCGCCATCTCCTGCGGGTCCGGCTCTGCCGGAGTTTCAAAAGATACAGGTGCCTCTGCCGGCATCTCGGTCAGTTCTTCTGCCAGCTGTTCAATCGATACAGCAACTTCTTCCGCAGGTGCGGCGGAAACCTCCTCTGCATAATCCGGAAGATACTTTTTCAAGAGATCCTGAATGTTCAGATCACTGTCATTTTTGGCATCTGTTTTCGCAGAAGAACGGTCAAGAGACGACTGTTCCCGACCGGCAGACATCTGCTTTTTTTCTTCACCCGTGTTCTGTGCGGAATTGAATTTCGTGCTCATAAACAATACATCCAATCCTCAAAAATTTTGTAAAATTTCCATTTAACAATGTAATACGCCCGTTATATACCCGCCGTGCGCTGCATTCTCGCCGCATGGCAAAGAATAACAGAAGCAGCGGTGGATACGTTCAAGGAATTGACCTGCCCGTACATGGGAATGGAAACGATGAAATCGCTGCGGTCGCGCACCAGGCGGCTGACGCCTTCGCCTTCGCTTCCGAATACCACAGCCGCAGGCACGTTCCAGTCCGTCTCATAGTACGGTGTACCGCCGGCTTCCGCCGTAAAGATCCAGAGGCCCAATTCTTTTAGTTCCTCAATCGTAGACGCGATATTCTGGACCTTGGCAATGGCCATATGCTCGAGAGCACCGGCAGAGGCGTTTGCCACCACCGGGGTCAGCCCCACAGCACGCCGCTTCGGCAAAATAATGCCGTGGGCACCTGCGCACTCCGCACAACGGATCATGGCACCCAAATTATGGGGATCTTCAATGCCGTCTGCAATTACGATCAGCGGTTTCTCGCCGCGTTCCCGGGCGATGTTCACGATTTCCTCTACGGTCACGTACTGTTTTTCCGCCGCCATAGCCGCCACACCCTGATGATGGGCTCCGCAGGTCATGTTGTCCAGCTTCTGTCCTTCCACTTCAATGACAGGAATCCCGAGGCGGATCGCTTCCGCCACGATCACCGTGATGGAGCCTTCTCTGTCGCCGATACGGACAAAGATCTTGTCCACCGATCTGCCGGATTTCAGAAGTTCACGCACGGAATTCCGCCCGCAGACGATGTTTTCCGGTGCGGCAGTTTCCTTCTGTGATTCATGAAGCGGACGGGGGGGACGGCGTTCACTGCCGCCGTGTGTCCGGCCGCGATTATCAAACGATTTTTTGGGTCCGCCGCCGTAGCGGCCTCTCTCATTTTTTGGGGTCATATCCGTATCCGGCCGAAGTCCGGTCCTTTCCGATTTGGGCATAAGTATACATTCTCTGTATATTATAGCACACTTTTTCGGGTTTGTATATAGAATTTTATTATTTTACGCCAAAAATCATCACCAAAACAGTTTTTTTTCGGAAATTTTCAAAATAACGGCTAAAAAACGGAAAAAGGAGATGCGAAAAAGCATCTCCTTTTGTAACCGCGACAATATATCGTCCAAGGACGGCAGAGAAAATTACTGCTGCTCCTTGATTGCTGCAAAGCACTCGCTGCAGTAAACCGGTCTGTCGTTGCTGGGCTGGAAAGGAACTTTTGCTTCCTTACCGCATCTTGCGCAAAC